>JAYURE010000586.1:0-4019 GCA_043756345.1 Deinococcales bacterium
AAACCTTCGAGTGCAGGTGACAGCAAAACTGACAACTACCCGGACGGCATGAACGCCGCGCTCGAGAAATCACAACGTGCCCTGCAAACCGGATTGGCCAAACTTTCCAATCGCGGCAAAGCGGTCAGTGTCAAAACCGCTGGACCGATTCTCGAGCAGGCTCCTGAAGCGGTCGTAAACGCCATTCGTGACGTACTCGAGATGGCCCGCAAGTAAGGCTTCAATAATTTACAGATCGAGGGTCGCTCGGGTTCAAGCTCGAGCGACCTGATTTTGGTCCCGAGCGGTGAAGCCCATTGCAACCGTTCCAGTCGATCAATCTTTATCTTTCTCTCGAGTTCTCAAATTCCATGTGATCTTAAAGAATGAAGTTTATAAGTAAGGTCCGAGGTTTTGAATCGACAATGGTCCGTTCAATGCCCTATCCATTTGGCTCACAGCCCATACGCTCACCAGTTTGTTCCAAGCCCATTTGTTCAAAGAAGGAAGGGAAAACGATGCGCAAAATCAAAACCCTCAGTCTTAACTCGCTCGCACCGAATGTACTGGCATTGGCACTGCTCACGGCAGCGCTGGCCGCCTGCGGAACCGCACCGCTCACGGGTGGCAACATCTCAAATGGCGATGCTCCAAGCGATGTTTCGCTGAACGCGATCACACCGGTTGTTGTGCCAACGAACGAAGTCGTGATCCTGCACTCGAACGTCTCCAATTCGCCGTATCCGTACACGGATTTGGGCAAAACCTACGCAACCTTCGTTGGCAACCTGGTCGGACGTTACCCCGAATTGAAAGTCACGATCAAAGCGATCAGCGATTACCAACTGGGCGATGCGCAAAAAAGCACCCGCACTTTTTACATCGGCAGTTACTACGACGAACCCGTGCCTGCCGCATTGCAAACCGACATCGCCGCTGGCGCTCCTGTGACCTGGATGCACCAAAACCTTTGGCGTTTGGATGCGACCACCATGACCAAGTTGGGCCTGAAATTTGTGGCCTTACACCCGGCGTACACGCCAGATGAGTACAACACGACCTTCAACAAAATCGAGTACAAGGGGTACACGTACAACAAGTACCTCGCGCCAATGGAAATCAACGAGGTTCAAGTCACCACTGTTGCAAATCCTCCAACTCCAGGCTCGAGCCCAGCCCCAGCCAGTGCAGCGCCAGTCGTTCAGGCTTACGCGGTCAACTCGAGTGGCGTGAAAATCCCTTACGTCACGCAGTCCGGGAATTTTTATTACGTCGCCGACAACCCATTCACGTACATGCACGAAACGGATCGTTACGTGGCCTTCACCGACATGATCGGCCCGATGCTCGGTCACAATGAAACCTGCGAAGCTCGAGCCGTTGCGCGTGTCGAAGACCTCTCGCCAACCAACGATGTCACCGCCGTCAGCACGATGATGGGCACGCTGAAGAGACTGAACGCACCGTTCGGTGTGACGGTCATCCCAGAGTACGTGGACAACACGACCACACCGGTGACTCGAGTCACCTGGAAATCCAAAGCGCAGATGCTCAAGCAACTTAAAGCCATCCCAACGATGGGTGGCGTCTACTTCCAGCACGGTTACACGCACCAGTTCGACAACATGAAAAATCCGTATGGCATCTCTGGTGACGATTGGGAATTCTGGGACCGCAACACGCAAGCGCCAATCCTCGGTATGACGCCAACATCGGCCTTGGCCCGCATCAACGCTGGCAAGAAAATTCTGAACGACTTGGGTATCAAGAACCTCGTCGGGTGGACAACCCCACATTACGCTGCCGATCCCGCCCTCTACAAAGCCTTCGACACGATTTACAACCGCATTTGGGAACGTCGCCTGTACCAAAGCGGCACGGTTGTCGCTGGACAGTTCTTCACCTACCCGGTACGTGATGCCTACGGCAGCCTGGTCATCCCAGAAAATCTGGGCAACATTCAGGAGAACAACCTGCCTGCCAAAATCATCGAGAATGCTCGAGCCAACCGCAACTTGCGCTGCCCTTGGGCCGGAGTCTTCTTCCACCCGTACTTGCTCGAGACGGCTTACGACGGGATCGATAAGGTCACGCCCGCCTCGTTCGAGAAGTTGATCACGGACATTCAAGCGATGGGCTACAAGTTTGTGAACCCAGCGACCGTCACGCAGTAAGGGCAGTGAAAAGTGCAAAGTGGAAAGTGGAAAGATTCAAACCTTTCACTTTCCACTTTCTACTCGCCCTTCGAGGTCCATGATGAAACGATCTTTCGCGCTGATGCTGACGCTGATTGCCTTTGCCTCGTGCCTGGGCAAAGAACCTCAGGCGGCCTCGAGTTTGGCGTTGACCGCACCATCTGGAAAGTTGCTGCATGGCGTGTTCGTCGGTGGCGGCGAGGAAGAAGACCCAACACCAGCACGACTCGAGCGGTACGAGAATGCGGTCGGCAAGAAGGTTGCTTGGGTGTACTTCTCGAACAACTGGTTCACGTCTCGAGCCTTTCCACAAACCTCGAGCGAAAACATTCGCAAATCGGGCAGCGTGCCGTTCATTCGTTTGATGTTGCGATCCAGCACTGACATCGACGTGCCGGAAACAAAATTCACGCTCGAGAAAATCAATGCTGGGGATTTTGATGCGGATTTGAACACCTGGGGCGACGCCGCCAAAGCCTTCAAAACCCCTTTGATCGTCGAGTTCGGTACGGAAGTCAATGGGAAATGGTTTTCCTGGAATGGCTTTTGGCACGGCTCAAATCTCGAGGGGCCGAAAAAATTCCGTGAGGCGTACCGGCGGATCATTCAAACCATTCGGGCTCGAGGTGCAACGAACATCACCTGGGTTTTTCACGTTGCGGGCGACGACGATCCCAACGAATCTTGGAACAAACTCGAGCATTACTATCCCGGTTCGGACGTGATCGATTGGCTCGGCATCAGTGCTTACGGGGCGCAAGAACCGACCGCCACGGATGTCGAGGATTTGGCCCCGCAATTGGATCGAATCATGCCGCGCCTCGAGAAACTCGCGCCCGGAAAACTGATCATGCTGCTCGAGTTCGGATCGGTCACGAACCACCCGAATGTGAACGCTGCGACCTGGACGGCGGCGGGCTTGGACGCCATGCTCGCCAACCGTTGGCCCGCACTGCGTGGTTTTGCTTGGTGGAATTCCCGTTGGCCCAACGATTCCGACCCAAATCATGACTCGAGAATGCTCGTCGAGGACTCACCCGAAGTTGCCAAGGTTCTGCGAGAACGCCTGAAATCGGATCGTGTGCTCAAGCGGTTGCCCAATTAGCGAAGCTCGAATCTCGAGGTTTTGACTTTGGCTGTTTCTTTCCACTTTCTTGCTCACAAGACGGCACCTGACGGGCCGTTCGTGCTTGAACTTTCCACTTTCCACCCACGCTCTTCGCCCAAATCAACAACATCTCAGCTTACGAGAGGTATACTTCCCTCGAGAATGGGACTCCAGGCCGATCTAGGACTGGACTTAGCTCCGGCCCGCGAACGGGCTGGATTGTTTTGAGGAGCACATGAGACTGGCCGAAGACATCGGAATTGATTTGGGCACCGCGAATTTCCTGATTTACGTCAAAGGAAAAGGCATCGTTTTGCAAGAACCAAGCGTGATCGCCATGGTGCGAGACACGAAAGAAGTCATGGCGGTTGGCGAGGAAGCGTACCGGATGATCGGACGCACCCCCGGCAGTATCGTGGCCGTGCGACCCATCAAAGACGGCGTGATTGCCGATTTTGATCTGACCCGTAAGATGCTGCAATTGTTTTTACGCAAGGTGCTCTCGGGCTTTTTGCTGATCAAACCGACCGTCATGGTCGGCGTGCCTTCCGGCGTGACCGACGTGGAAAAACGCGCCATCATGCAGGCCTTGCGTGATGCCAATGCGCGTCGCGTGTACGTGATCGAGGAACCGCTCGCCGCTGCGATTGGCGCGGGCGTGCAAATCGCCGAACCAACCGGTTCGATCATTGTGGACATTGGCGGTGGCAGCACGGACATCGCTGTGATTGCTTTGG
>JAYURE010000587.1:0-3998 GCA_043756345.1 Deinococcales bacterium
GTACCATTCGGGTTCGGGTACTCGAACCGTCGAAGTCCATGCGCTGCGTGGGGTCAGCCTCGAGATTGCATCTGGCGATTACGTGGCGATCATGGGGCCGTCCGGTTCGGGCAAAAGCACGCTGATGCACGTGATTGGGATGCTGGACACGCCGACACAGGGGACGTATCAACTTTCTGGTGATCAGGTTTCTGGATTGTCCGAGGCGGAATTGGCTCGAGTTCGCAACAACCGGATCGGCTTTATTTTTCAGGCATTTTTTTTACTGCCGCGCCTGACGGCCCTGATGAACGTCGCGCTGCCGCTCGTCTATCGCGGGGTCGGGCCGACTGAGCGGATCAAGCGGGCCAAAGAGGCGCTCGAGAGCGTCAGTCTCAGCGACCGGATGACGCATTACCCGGCGGAACTTTCCGGTGGTCAAAAACAACGTGTCGCCATCGCTCGGGCCTTGGTGCAAGAACCGGACATTTTGCTGGCGGACGAACCGACCGGGGCGCTCGATTCGCAAAGCACCGAGGATATTCTGGAATTGTTCTCGAGTTTGCATCGGTCTGGAAAAACGATTATCGTTGTGACGCATGAGGCGGATGTCGGCGCTCGAGCCCGCCGCACGATTCGATTGCGCGATGGGCTGATTGTTGAGGATGTCTCGAACCGAGGTGTCGCATGAGTCGCGCCTCGAGTAGAAGCTCAGATTCGGCCAACAAACCGATCAAAGCCGCAAAAGAGGGCGTGATGAATCCACTCGAGAATGTCCGCATGGCGTTCGAGGCGCTGTGGGGCAATCGCCTGCGTTCGTTTCTGGCCTTGCTTGGAATCGTGATCGGTGTTTTCGCTGTGACCGCGATGATTTCTTTGGGCGAGATCGCCAACGCCACGATTGGTCGAGACCTCGAGAGTGTCGCGGGTCGCAGCATTTTTATACAGACGAATTTTAACGATGGTGCCACCTCGGACAGTGCGCCGATTGATGATCAACTGGTCGATGCACTTTCAGTACTGCCCGCCGTGGTGATTCCGCAACAACAAATCGGTGGGCAGTACGAACCGCGACCGGGACAACGGCGCAGCCTGCAATTTCAGGGCACGCCGGGGGATTTACCGAAACTCGATCCGACCACGAAGGTTGCGCAGGGCAGGTATTTCTCGACGGCGGAAGATCGGGCCGGAACGCCAGTTGGCGTGCTCTCGGCGAGTGCGGCGAAGGATTTGTTCGGCACTAAAAACCCGATTGGTCAAACCGTCAAACTCTTTTTCAACTCTGGCGACCGGGTTGAACTGACCGTGATCGGTGTGCTCGAGCCTCCAGCCGGTGTGTTCGGTGGCTTTGCGAACGGCGGCACGGTTTCGGTATCGAACAGGTATTTGTGGTCGAACGCGCCTTACACAACTCGAGGTCGTTACGATTACGTGATTTTGTCCTTGGAGAAAACCGCAAGTTCTCCGGCTGTCCTGAGCACCACCAAACGAATCTTGGCGAGCCGTTACGGGGCAAATAAATACCGGGCGGACTCGACCGAATCTTTTCAGGGAACCTTGCAATCTATTACCGGTGTGCTTCAGGCGTTGCTGGCGGGCATTGCTGCGCTGTCCCTGTTCGTCGGTGGCATCGGCATCATGAACATCATGCTCGTGAGTGTCACCGAACGAACCCGAGAGATTGGATTGCGCAAAGCCCTTGGTGCGACCGCAGCGCAGATTCGTCAGCAATTCTTGATCGAGGCCATCGTTTTGACCTTTACCGGCGGGCTGATGGGCGTGGTCTTTGCCGTCGGACTGTTGCTGCTGGCGGTGCAAATCCTTCCGTTCCTCGGTGCGTTCAGCGTCAATCCGGTGACAGTCGTCATTGCGCTAACAGTCAGCGTGGTGATTGGACTGGTTTTCGGAGTGCTGCCCGCCGCTCGAGCCGCGAAACTCGATCCCATCGAAGCCCTGAGGTACGAATGAAATCATTTCTCGAGGTTCATGCCACCCGGTTGCTGGTCGGAATCGTTCTTGCAAGTTCGGCAGTCATTGCCCAAACTCTAATCACGCGATCTCAGGCACTCGAGGCGGCACGGAACAGCGCGAGCGTGCTTGCGGCCCAAGCTCGAGTTGCCGCAAGTGAGGCTCAAGCGAGCGCGGCAGGATTGCCGATTTCGGGCAGCGCGAATGCTGGGTACGCCTGGAATGGTGTCGATCCGAAGCCTCCCGGTCGTGATGCCGTCAAAGGCGATTGGACGTATGGCGTTCAAGTCAGTTACGCCGGATTGTTCGGAGAGGCCGGAGCCAATCGAGTCACAACCGGTCTGAATGTCGAACGGGCGCGACGGGCCGCCCTGACCGCTCGAGGTCGTGCGAGCAAAAATGCGGTCGCGCTCTGGCACGGTTTGCGCCGCGCTGAAGCCGGAGTCTCGAGCGCCATTGCCGCACGTGAACTTGCCGAATTGCAGGACAAGGCGAGCGAGGCGCGATTGAACGCTGGGGCGATCAACGCGGGCGACCGTGAAACCGTCCGCGTGTCACTCGAGACGGCCAAACTCGATGAGGCTCGGGCGAATGTAAGGCTCGATGGTACGCGGCTGCAACTCGAGGCGGTGCTGGGATTGCGCGGCTCGAGTGCGCCTGAATGGTCGCCGTTGACCAGGCCACCGGAAGCCGTGAACCTCGAGGCGCGAGAAGATTTGTTTGAGGCTCGGGCCGCGTTGGTTCAGGCGGATTTGGATTTGAACCGTGGACGGCAAGCACTCTTTCCGAAACTCAATTTGGATGGCGGTATCACAGGCTCGAGCGGCAGTTTGAACGGGCAGGTCAATTCTGATCTCGCGGCGAGCGTTTCATTCGCTTCGCCGACGCCGGGATTGAATCTGGATTCGACCTCATGGAAATTTGGGGTCAGCGTCGTCATTCCAATCGAACCCGGAAAGATCAGTGCGCTCGGAGCACTCGAGATCAGTGTCAATGCGGCACGCAGTTCGCTTCTTGCGTCAATCCTGGCGGCGAAAGCAGATGTCGCCGCGAAACGCTCCGCGCTCGTCCTGGCCCGATCTGGCCTGACACTAAGCCAACGAAACCTTGACCTGAGCACACAGAACCTCGAGCGTGCCAAGCAACGCCTCGCGGCGGGCGTGCTTTCGAGCTTGGATGTCAAACGGGCCGAATCCGAACTCGGCAAGGCCCGCGAGGGTTTGTTCACGGCACAGGCGGAACTCGACAACGCAACGCTCGAGGTGTTCGAGGCGATCAACCAGCCTTTGGAGGCGCAATGATGAACATTGGGACCAACCGTATTCTCAAACCGATCCTGGCCTTCAGCCTCTCACTCGCCTCGTTCGCGTTGGCACAAACTCCGGCCAAACTGGTCGCTCAAGCCCTCGAGCGCAGCGTGCCGTACAGCCTGGCGAAAAGCGAATTCAAAACTGTCAGTGAAAAACTCGAGCGCGTCAAATCCGATCCGTTGGCAGTCAAACCAGAAATGCTCGAGGCGCAAATAGGCTTCGATACCGCCCGCGTGAACTTGACGGCGAGCAACCTGGATGTTCGGCGCAGTGTCAGCCGAGACTTGTTCACCTGGCTCGAGGCGAAAGATTTGTTGGATCTTGCCAAGCTGAAAAATACGTTGGCGCAAGCGAATTTGAACGCCGCGAAGGTGCGTTTCAAATCCGGTGCGATCAATCAAATCGAAGTCAACCGTGCCGAGGCCGAAGACCGCAGCGCCGACACCGATCAGGAAAACGCCAACGCAGATTTCGAGGCTGCCGCCGCGAACTTGCGCACGCGACTCGGAGAAATGCCCGCCGCGAACATCGCGCTCGAGGCCACACCGAAACCGCAACGGGCGGCGCTCGAAGCTGGACTCGAGAATCAACCGCGAGTGGTGATTGCCAAAGGTGGCTTGGATCGGGCGAAACTCGACCTTGAAATCAAAGACAATGAATTCACGGCCAGTGTCGATGTGCAAAACGCGAAAACGAGTTTCACCAATGCGCAACGGAATCTCGAGGATGCACGCTCGAACG
>JAYURE010000588.1:0-3985 GCA_043756345.1 Deinococcales bacterium
CTGTGACGATGACCACCGTGGCAACGTTCTTTGCGAACGCAGCAGATGAATCAACTCGAGTGGTGTTTTGCCAAAATCAGCAGGCGTTCAATCGGTTTCTTGATAATGCGTTGCAATGAGTAAAGTAAAGCGTTGCCTACGCGGACCGCTGTGACAAACCAGCTTGACTTCTCATCAGTGCCTGGGAGAATCCAGATTATGCCCCCGACCCTCTGGCGCGTTCCCGCCGCGCTTATCGCTGTCTCGTGCTTCTCTCCAGCCCTTGCCGCCTGCCAAAAAGGGGCGAAATCCCTGAAATTCGAGGGTGTTGGCGTGATCCAAGCCAGCAGCATCGAAGAAGAGGGCGAAGACAGCAAGGTTTTACGTGATGCCTGCTTTGATTTTTCGGGCTGGACTTTCAAAAGCACCGAACTTCGGGCCGATTCAACTGGCTTTCAGGCCGATGCGACCAGCCTGAGTGCACTTGGCGGGCAAGGCAGCGTTGAGGGATTGTCATTCACGATTGATGACAACACACTGAATGTCGAGAACTTGCGCTTCGAGTTTGGCTCGACGTTCCGACTGCAAGGCTTTCCTTACGCCGGACAGTACGTGATGCAGGCCGAATCGGGATCATTGACCGATTTTCGTTTCGACCTCGAGAACGTCATTTTTGATGAGACGGTCACGCTCGGACCCATCTCCACCCCCTGGCGGCGCATCAAAGCCAAACGAGCGCTGCTGGCCGATAACAATGCAACCCTGGTCGATGCGCAACTCGCGTACCTGGTGTTCACCATCAAAGGTGCGTTGGCCGTGCAGGGCAACAATCAGCTTGGTGTAACCCGCAGCAATGTCGTGATTGGTCGCAACCGAGACGCTGACGAATTGGGCTTCAGTGCTGACCGGTTCACCCTGGACGAAGAAAACATTGTGCACCTCGAGAATGCCACGTTTCGTGCGTTTGGCACGAATTTGTTCAACCTGCCCGAATTCGAGTTCGATCCGCTCGAGCCGCTGCCCCTCGTGCTCAATTACGGTCCTGGCGTGACGGCTGGTGTCAGCAACCTGCGAATTGGACCCAAACGCGATGGTTTGCGTGTGACCCTGGTTGGACACAATGTTCTCGATCCAGCCGGTTCCGGTAGCCTGCAATTTGGTGTGAATTGGACGCAACCCGCGTATCGGCTCAGCGTCAGTCAGGCCAAAGGCTTGACCAGCACCATTGCCGGGTCATTCGCAGGAACCAACACCACCGGTTGGATTTACAGTTTCGGCCTCAATTTGGGGCGCAACCTGCTCGATCCTGGAAAACAGATTGGCCTTGGCGCTGGTGAGTTTGCCCGCATCGGCTTGGCCTTCGAGCAACCTTTAAGTTTTCCCATTTCCGGGATCAGCAACACCTTCAAATTACGTGAATCCCTCGAGCTTGGTCAGGCGTGGCAAGAGGAATCGGTCAAACCCGTTGCAACCGAACCGCGCAGTTTGGCCCAATTCGTTGGTTTTGCCACCACGAACCTCGAGGCTGGATACACGGGCAGCACCAACGGCTTGTCTTGGAATGCCAAAGCGGGCATCAATGCGTTTGGTTACACGCCGGGCAATCAACAACCTTACGCCTTGTTCACCTCGAGATTCGCTTTGGATGCCGGAATCAATTACAGCATTCCTGGGGTGTTCTCGACCGGTCTGACGTTCACGCATCGGCTACCGGTGGCGAACTCCTATGCTTACGGGTATTTTACCAACGGGCTGCCAACCGCCCCAACCATCGGTTTCATTCGTCGAATGGGCATCGAAGATTCAACCAATTTGAATTTCACTGCACGCCTGACCACTTCAACCTTCTTGGGCATTCCACCAGCCGGGTACGCTGGCCTGACCCTCGAGAATCCATCGGCGGCACTGACGTTCAACATGGACATGCGCAAATTGAATTTGGGCGTCGGCACGGCACTGCGGACACAGAAGGTTGAGTTGGGCGTTGACATCAGCGTTTATGATGGTCAAACCTTCATTGACACGCTTGATCGGCCCGCCGCCGCGCCGATCCTGACGCTCTCGCCATCTGTGAAGTACGATTTTTCGTTCGCTCCTGGTTATCAGCTTGGGCAGTACGGTCTGAATTTCACGGTGTACTCGGCCAGCCTGGGCTTGACGCTTGGGACAACTTACGAGAGGCGAACACGGATGAACGGTTCAGCCACCGACAGTTGGAGTTTGAACCTCGGGTTTCGGTTGCGCTGAGCTAAACGGCTCGAGAATCAACGGTAACGCAATGGGCGCAAACATCGTAAACTGATCGCATGTTGAATTATTTCTTGATCTTTGTACCCATCGCCTTCATCCTCGAGTTTTTCATTCATGTCGGACCAGTCTGGATTTTCTTGGTCTCGTGCCTTGCGATTCTGCCACTCGCAGGCTTGATGGGCAAAGCCACCGAAGAGATCGCTGCCCGGACTGGCGCGACCATTGGCGGCCTCTTGAACGCCACGTTCGGCAATGCCACCGAGTTGATCATTGCGTTTTTCGCGCTTCAGGCAGGCAAGTTCGATGTTGTCAAAGCCAGCATCACTGGTTCGATCATCGGTAACTTGCTGCTCGTGCTTGGCCTCGCATTGTTCTTGGGCGGACTGAAATACCCGAAACAAACCTTTAATGTCGCTGGAGCCCGCGTCTCCTCGAGCCTGCTGATCATTTCGGTGATTGCCTTCATGGTCCCGGCACTGTTTGATATTTCCGAACGGCAATTCAACATTCTGCCGGATCAAATCAAAATAGATGATGCCAATCTCGCGCTGGGTGTTTCACTGATCCTGCTGGGGTTGTACGTGGCGAACATCATTTTCACGCTGGTCACGCACAAAGATTTGTTGTCCACCGCCGATGAGGAACACGAAGAACACATGGCCACCTGGAGCCCAAAAGTTGCCGGGGCCGTGCTGGTCGGTGCCACCATCCTGGTCGGCTTCATGTCCGAATTTCTGGTCTCGAGCATTGAAGGTTTCACCAAAGCCGCAAACCTGTCCGAATTCTTTGTCGGATTGATCATCATTCCAATCGTTGGTAACGCCGCCGAGCACGCCAGCGCGATTGTCTTCGCCATGAAAAACCGCATGGAACTCGCCATCACGATTGCCATTGGCAGCACGATTCAAGTCGCGTTGCTGGTCGCACCGATCCTGGTGATCCTGTCCTGGGTGATTGGCAAGAAAATGGATTTGGTGCTGAACAATCCGCTCGAGCTTGTGACCCTGATCGGAGCGGTTTTGATTGGCAACAGCGTCGCGTCAGACGGGGAAACCAATTGGCTCGAGGGTTTGATGTTGTTGGGAGTGTATGCGATTTTGGCGGTCGCGTTTTTCTTCCTGCCCAGCCCACATTCGGTCGGCGCGGGTTGAGGTTTACAGAAACTCGAGTGCTGAAACCCCAAAGTGTTCAGCAAGGCGTTTGGCAACCGTCTTGCTGATTGCGCGTTCACCTTTGAGAATCTTCGAGATGGTCGGTTGATCTGCAACTCCGGCCCGTTCAAGGTCCTTTTGTGAAACTTGTTGTTGGTCCATCCAGAATTCGAGTGCATCCTTGGGGGTGCTCGAGTCTGGAAGTGGTTCGTTCGCATCTTCCCAGTCGTTTGCGTAGGTCATTGCCAAGTCAAGCAGCGCAGTGTACGGGTGATGCTCGAGGTCTTCAACATTATCGGTGATACGTTCGATCAGTTTGAGCAACCGTTCGTATTCGGCACGGTTGACGGGCCGAATGATATTCAGTTCATCGGCGTGTTTGGCCCAAGTGTTCATGGTTTTGGTGATGGTCAGCATGGTTCCGTGACTTTCGTTAGTCTTGATCGTTCAGGCCTCAAGCAAGCCATTGAAATAAACCCCGTGACTTTTGTTAGACTCAATCTGTTCCTAGTGGGTCACTTGGCATGAGCATGGGCATTCAAGCTTGAGATTCCTGGGGTGTTTCACGCGTTCTACTCGAGAAATTGCGTTCTCATCGAACTGGG
>JAYURE010000589.1:0-3984 GCA_043756345.1 Deinococcales bacterium
CGTTCGCTGCAAGCGACCGGGTTGTACGATTTGCTGGACGATTACGAACCGGATTACAGCGATTACGATCCTTACAACGAGGATGGCGAGGCGTACTGGGAGGACCGTCGATCCGAATGGATGGGCTTGGCGATGCAGGCTTGGGCGAGCGCCGAACTCGAGCTTGGCCGTGGGGATGCTGCGTTCAAAGCCTTGCTCTCAAAGCTCGATGATGGTTCAGAACTGTGGGAGGCGGTCTTGAAACTCGCCAAAGGATTGCATGAGGCTGGGCATTCGCAGGCCAAAGACCAATTGGCCCGTTGGTTGGACGAGCATTCCGAGGACGAGGATTTTTACGAACTTGAACAGTACACCCGCGAGTTCTTGCGGGCTTTGCGTTCACCTGAGGATTACGAAACGTACCTGCGTGACAACCTGGAGACGGGCGCGGATCACCTCGAGTTGTTCAAGCATTTACAAAGTCAGAATCGCGTCATTGAATCGCTGGGCATCGCCGAGAATGCCGTGCGCACTTTGTTGCCACAACGCCATTCGAGCCCGTGGGCAAGTGTCGGTGATGAACTCGAGGAACTGGTCAATGCCTTGCGTGTGGCCCTTCCGGGCTTTGAATGGGAACGCGCAGCATTCGTATTGCATCCGTCCTTGGTGCAGTACAAAGCGTTAAAAAATCATGTCGAGTTTGCAGCGGTTCGCAAGGACATCCTCAATACGGGAATGATTGATTCGTTGCGCTTTGATTTGCTGCTCGAGGATGATGACCGAACCGCACTTGAGAAACTTTTAAAGCAACATCCTCACCCGGAACACGCTCTGAAAGTCGCGCATTTATTTCCCAAAGTTTGTGCCGGAATCTTCAAAACTTTTGCGCTGACAGCGATTGAACGGGGTTCACGTGATCATTACAAGCAGGGTGCAATCTGGGCTGAGGAATACCGCAAGCTCGAGGAGGTCAAAAAGTTTAAGCTTTGGTTGTCGGACCTGCTGGCTGTGAATGTGCGCCGTCCAGCGTTGCAGGATGAATTCAAGAAACTCAAAGCAGGCTTGAAGTGATCTCGAGGTTTGTGACCGAACCAAGCACGCGATTGCGACCGGCGTTCTTCGCGGCGTACAAGGCCGTGTCCGCTGCCGAAACAAACGCCATCTGATCTTCTGCCGCACCATGTTCAGCCACGCCAATGCTGACGGTCACAATCCCGAACGAACTGCGTTGATGCTCGAGGGCGCGTTCGGCGATGCTGGCCCGCAAGCGTTCAGCCACCGCCAGGGCTTCGGCTTGATTGATACCCGGCAGAATCACCGCGAATTCTTCGCCGCCGTACCGGGCGCTCAGGTCGCTCGGGCCTCGGATGGTTTGAGCGATCAGACCGGCGACACGGATCAGGCATTGATCGCCTTCGGGATGGCCGTAAGCGTCGTTGTAATTCTTGAAGTGATCGACATCGATCATCAGCAGCGACAGTGGTTGATCTTGGCGTTGGGCGCGGTGCCATTCTTGTTCGAGGCGTTCATCGAAATGCCTGCGGTTGGCAATGCCGGTCAGGGCGTCCGAACGGGTCAGGCGGTGCAGTTCTTTGTTGGCGACCTCGAGTTCGCTGCGGGCGTGTTCGAGTTCGAGGGTCCGTTCGCGGATGCCCTGTTCGAGTTTGACTTTTTGCGCCCGAAGTTGCCTGGAACGCAACAACGGCATGCTGAGCACGTTGATGGTGTTGGTCAAGAGTTGCCGAATCGGTTGGGCCAGCACGCGCAAATGCCCTGGACGACTGACCGGACCCCAACCAACCAGTGGCGAGAAGGCTTGAACCTCGAGCGTGTACTCGCCGGGTGGCAAGGAACTGTATTGCAGGACTGGACGGCTGACGGGTTCGGACCAGTTGGGTGTGAACCCCAGCAGGCGGTGTCGAAATTTGACATCGGTTTCGTCCAAATACCAGGCGGTGTAGAGTTGCGCCTCGAGCGTCCAGTTGCCGTAATCGACGATCAGCGTGTTGTTGACCAGTTTGGCCTGCGCGTTGCTCCATTTCAGATCGCCGAGGCGTGCTTTTGGCGGGGCGTTCAGGCGATCCAGTTCGGGAATGCTGACCAGCATCAGCCCAGAATTCAGGCCGCAGAACAGACGGCCGTGCGCATCGGCGCAAACGCTTTGACTGGTCGTAAATTCCCAGCCTTCCAACCCGAGCCAGGCGGTGACTTGACGCCGTACCGCACCAGTCTCGAGGTCGTACTCTTGCAGGCCGGTGGTGCTGCCAACCCAGAGGGCATTTTTGACGAAACGGGCCGACCATCCAGCGACGGCCTCCTCGGTGCTGGTCAGCAAGCGGCTTGAACCGTTCGGCTCGAGCAGCACGATCCGATCGTCTTGAACCACGACCATCAGGCCATCGGCGCGTTGATGCAAGGAATACGTGTTGCCTTGGGGCTGCAAATGCTGCGAGACGACCCGTGCAAAACCGTTGGCGGTTTCGACCCACAAGCCATTGCCAATCGTGCCGAGCCACAGGCAACCATCGGAGGTCTCGAGCATGGTGTAAACGTACCCGAGCGATTCTTGATTCAGGCTGAGGATTGCGACAGAGTTAAACTGGCCCGCCTGATGCTGCACCCGACTCAGGCCGCGCAGACCACCGAACCAAATGCCGTTGTGTCGCTCGAGCACAGACCGACCAGGACCGGCCAGCAGAGGATCGAGCGCCTGCAATTCGGCAGCCGCCAGGTTCGGCTGCCCGTTGAGATCCAGCACCATCAAGCCCGTGCTGGTGGCGGCCCAGATGCGACCGTGCTGATCCTCGATCATGTCCCAAACGGTTTTGCCATCCAGGGCGTTCAGGCGTTCGACCTCGAAGCCTTCGGCATGGACTTCCGGTGTCAACACCGCACGGTAACTGGCGTGGTCGCCCGCGACCAAATACGTGTTCGCCCCATGTTGCGGATTGGCACGAATCGAACAGACCGCACCGGTGTCTGGCAATTTGGGCCGCACCAAACCGTGACGCAAGCCCAGCACCTTGATGATCGCCTGATCTTCGGTCGCCACCCAAATGTTGCCAAAGCGATCCGAGCACAAATCATTGATCCGCACCGACTCGAGCGCAATGGTTTTCAGGCACCAGGTTTTGCCCTGAAGCCGGGCATCCTGAAGCCGGGCATCCTGAAGTCGGTAATGACGCAATTGCGAGCCGATGCCCAACCACAAACCATCCTGCGCGACCAGCATCGCACTGACGGGTTCTCGCGGCAAGCCATCAAATTCCACCGCCGTACTGCCATCGATGCCAATCACCATCGCGCCATGCATGCCAGCAATCAGCAAGCCCTCGCGGGTTCCCAACAGGCGTTTGATCGTGCCGAGCGCACGCCAAGGGTCGTGTTGCGGCGCGAACCACTCGAGGGCATTCAGGTCTTGAAAACCGTTGGCCCCACAGCACCACAGACCACCATGCCCGGCCAACCAGAGGCCGCCATACAAATCCACCGTCAAAGCGTGGATCAAAGCCTTATCGGCGGTTGGCAGACGAACGGTTTGCAAGCCAGCAGCGGGCGACCAATGGTGCAAACTGACGGCCGAGGCCAACCAGACACCATCCGCACCGTCCGGGGCAATCTGTTCAATAAAGCCATGCGCCCAAACCTCTGCGCCGAACGCTCGAGAGATCGAACCGTCAGGATCACAGAAATCCAGGCCGACGTCGGAGACGATCCACAAACGACCACTTTGCGCCATGGCAATGCTGCGCAGGCCGTGCGAAGACAAACCATCATCGGTGGTGAATGTCTTGATGCGAGAGCCGTCATACATCGCCAGACCGCTCGGGCCAACCGCCCACAACAACCCCTGTGAATCATGCACCAAACGATGTACCTGCACGCTCGGCAAACCATCGCGCCGACCAATGGTGGCCGTCGGTAACTCGAGCGGAATGCGGGCGGCGACGGGTTGGTTGGCAACGTGATTCAAAAAGGTTTCCTGTTGGAATAAAAACACTACCC
>JAYURE010000590.1:0-3982 GCA_043756345.1 Deinococcales bacterium
ATGCTGACCCGCAACTGATGCGCGTACACCACACCGACGAATGGCACGCCAGCTTGCAATCGTTTGTTTGCCTCGATCAAAAAATCTGCATCCCTGGAAAACAAAACACGCTCGAGAATGGCCGCCCGATCCAACAGGAGCGGATCTGAGAGTTCATGCGAACCGTCCTCGAATGCGGTCAGCACATCCACACCTCGAGCACGCACGCCGAGGGTGATACCAGCAGGGACTTGCTGGTCCATCAAGAATTTCAGCATCAACCGCGTTTGCTTTCCCGTAATCGTGTTTGTGCCGCCGACACGGGCAGGCTCGAGCGCAATCCGTCTGCCTGACGTTCGAGCCGGGCAAGTTCGGCATCGCATTCGACCTGGTGATCCCAGTAGTACGCGAGCGCACTGTGAATCTGTCCCATTGTCAGTTGCGGAAATTGCTCGAGCAATTCGTGCGCGTTCCAATTATTCGCTTGTTGTTCAGCGATCAAGGAGAGCAGTTTGAAGCCGTGTTCGTTCCCGATGCGCGTTTGGCCTTGCGCGTCAATGATGATGTGTTCGTAACGGGTGGCGGTTTGGGCCATGCGGTTATTGTGGCAGAAATTCCTAATTTTGGGTGAGATCATTCCTCGAGCATCGCCTTCGCGTACCCGTCTGGTTTCATCCCGTTCTCGAGCTTGGATTTCTGGCGCACCCTCGAGATCAGGAATCTTGCTCACCTCGAGACCTCAAGTGGGAACCACCCGCCAGTTCAATCGTGAACAATCAACGCTGATCGGGACAATTCCAGGAAATGACTCGAGGCGAACAGTTCAACAATGGTCCGAAGATTCGTCTCGAGCAACGCCAGCAGGTCAACATTGGTGATGTTGCCAGTCGAAATCAGCAACAGCTTGCGCGGCGCTCCAACGATCAAATGCGAATTCACAAAATCCGCATCTTTACTGATGACCACACGGTTCTCTAAATCGGCTTTTGCGGTGATACCCTGGTTTGGCGTGCGGTTCTGATCGGGCAGGTCCAACGTGTGAACCGCATCGAAACCCAAATCGTTCAAACGCACAGCCAAACGACGCGGCAATTGCGCATCCACCAAGAATTTCATGTGCCAACGAACTCGAGGCGTTTAACCCGACTGAGTTGCGTGGCAAACTCGAGCACCGCGTAAAGGTCTTCGCGTTCCAAATCTGGATAATCGGCCAGGATTTCTTCATGTGTCATGCCAGAACTGAGCCATTCGAGCACGTGTTCGACCGGGTAACGCAGTCCACGCACGCAGGGTTTGCCGTGGCAGATGTTCGGGTCGATGGTAATGCGTTCGGCTCGGGTCATGGTGGGAATTGTAGCAGAAGGACTCTAGGAAATCATTTTGAACTTCGCGTGTTCATCCGATTTCAACCCTTTCTCGAGCTTGGATTTCTGGCACACCCTCGAGATCAGGAGTCTTGCTCGCCTCGAGCCACGGCCTTCCCTGTGGTAAACCTGTGACATGGCGCTGGCTTCGTTCAATGATGCACTGACCCTTCAGGTGGAACGCACCCGCCTTGAAACGGATGCCCGTCTTGAACCGCAGGTGCAAATCGCTCGAGGGCAGTTCATGACACCGGCGACAACGGCGGCATTGATGGCTTCGTTGTTCTCGAGCGTGGCTGGGTCGGTGCGATTGCTGGATGCTGGTGCGGGCGTGGGGTCGTTGACGGCTGCTTTCGCCGAACGCTGCCTGCAATCGTCCGAACGCCCAACATCGTTGAACGTGACCGCATTTGAAATCGATCAGACGATGCTTCAAGGTTTGCGGCGCACCCTCGAGATGTGCAGGTCTTCGTTTGGTTCAAGCCTCGAATTTTCGGCGGATGTTCACGCCACAGATTTTTTGGCGATGGGGCTCGAGGCGATGGGTGGTTTGTTCGGACCTCAACTCGGATCGTTCACACACGCGATTCTCAATCCGCCTTACGCGAAACTGACTCGAGGCACGGCAACCCGAACGCAACTCGAGGCGGCAGGTTTGGATGCGAACAATCTCTACACAGCCTTTTTGGACTTGGTGATCGAATTGCTCGCAGAAAATGGCGAACTGGTCGCCATCACGCCGCGCAGTTTTTTCAACGGACCGTACTTCACGAATTTTCGACAACGGTTTCTCGAGCGGATGTCCTTGCGACACATTCGCGTATTTGATTCACGCAACGAAATCTTTTCCGGTAACGGTGTGCTGCAAGAAACGGTGATCTTTCATGCCATCAAAACACCTGTTAAACCTGAATTCGTTCTGATCAGTTCATCGCATGGAACCGAACAGGCATCGCTCGAGCGGGCCGTGCCTTACGTCGAAGTGGTCCGACCCAACGATGCCGAATCGTTCATTCACGTGCTGCGGGATGAGGCCGATGCCGCGTACTCAACTTCCATGCAGGCATTGCCCCGCACGCTCGAGCAATTGGGTTTGAAAGTCTCCACTGGCAAGGTTGTCGATTTTCGCGTCCTCGAGTTGTTGCGCCCAATGCCGGAAATGGACGATCACGCACTGATCTATCCGGGCCATTTGCGAAACGGCGAAATCTGTTACCCGCTGTCAGATGCAGTCAAAGCCAATGCTGTGATCGCATCAGAACGCTCGAGTTCGCTGCTTGTGCCAGAGGGATTGTACGTGCTTGTTAAACGCTTCTCGGCAAAAGAGGAACGGCGGCGGGTTGTGGCTGCCTTGTATGAACCTACAAAAGCCCGATCCGGCCCGGTGGGTTTCGAGAACCATCTGAACTACATTCATTGCAACGCTCAAGGATTGGCTCGAGACATGGCGCTCGGTTTGGTTGGGTTTCTGAACTCAACCGCATTCGATGCACACTTCCGTCAGTTCAGTGGTCATACGCAGGTGAATGCAACTGATTTGCGCAACATGCGTTTTCCGACCACGGAAGTTCTCGAGCGTTTGGGACAACGCGTGATTCTGCCATTGCCCGATCAGCAAACTTTGGATGCTATCGTCAACGAAGAGGTTTTTGGCATGACTGAACCCGCATTGGCCGAACATGTTGAACGAAAGATTGAAGAGGCATTGACCGTATTGCGCTGCTTCTCAGACTTGCCCAAAAAGGCGGCCAATGCGCGTTCTGCTCTGACCCTGCTCGCATTGCTTGGTCTAAAGCCCGATTCGACTTGGGCCGAGGCAGGACAACCGCAAATGGGTGTTACGCCAATCATGGATTTTATTGCTGTGCATTACGGCAAGCGATACGCACCGAACAGCCGTGAAACGTTTCGCAAAGACACCTTGCATCAATTTCTGCATGAGACACTGGTGGTGCTTAACCCGGACGATCCGGCTCGAGCCATCAACAGTCCAGGAAACGTGTACCAGGTGAATCCAGAGTTGTGTGATGCCGTGAAAAGCTTCGGGCAATCAGACTGGTCTGAACAAATTGCCGCATTTCTTGAAAACATCTCGCTGCGTCGAGAACAATCGAACCTCGAGCGTCAAACGCAACGCATTCCAGTTTTGTTTGGTGGGACAGAACTCGCATTGTCGCCTGGTGGTCAGAATCCATTGATCAAACGCATCATCGAAGAATTTTGCGAACGTTTCGCAGCGGGTGCGCAAGCTGTTTACATTGGTGATACGGACAGCAAAACGCAAGTCTTTTACAACCGTGAATTGCTCGAGAGTCTTGGTGTGACCCTGGATGACCACGGAAAGATTCCTGACGTGATCGTGTACCAATCAGAGAAGAATTGGTTGTACTTGATCGAAGCCGTCACCAGTCACGGCCCGATGAGTGAAACTCGAAAAAGACAACTCGAGGTCTTGTTCAAGGATTGTGTTGCCGGGTTGGTCTTCGTCACCGCTTTTGAAACTCGATCCGACATGAGACGTTTTCTCGCGGACCTTGCCTGGGAAACTGAGGTTTGGATTGCGAGAAAACGTCTCATGTCGGATCGAGTTTCAAAAGCGGTGACGAATACCAACCCGGCAACACAATCCTTGAACAAGA
>JAYURE010000591.1:0-3982 GCA_043756345.1 Deinococcales bacterium
ATTGCGTCGGGTAGGTGTGACCTTACCGGTTGGTTGGTTGCGGCTGGTGCGGCGTTCTGGCTTGCCAATCAGACCGGTTGGCAATGGTGGTTTCAGGCCGCACCGGGTCTTGCTCGAGGTACTCGATTTGCAATTGCGGACGTTGCCGTCGCGGTACGCCGAGTTGCATTCGCGTGTGGCGCAGGATGCGGAACAGGCTGGAAATCTGGTGCAGGCGTTGCGTCACTTTTTGAAGGCCGGTCTTGAAGAAAAAGCGTTGGGTTTGGCGGAACGAACCATTTTTGAACTCGAGATGCGCCGTGATCACAAGATAGTGCGTGCAGCCCTCGAGAATTTCCCTGAGGATCGGTTGCCTGCCGAGTTGCGTGCCGCACTTGCGCATTCGTTGGTTGAAACGGGCGAACCGGTGCGTGGCGAAATGATGTTGCGTGATTTGCAATCCAAAGGCGAGGCAAAAATGCGTGTCTTGTATGCGCTCGCCGAATTGACGCAGTACCGGCAGCAGCAGCAGGAGGCGTCGCGCATGATGGTTCAGGGCGTTGAAACGGCCACCAGTCCTGTTTGGCGCTCGAGGTTTCAGCGCTTGCAGGTCAGGGTGCTGTTGGAGGCGAAGGATGAGGCTGAAGTGGTTCGGCGTTCATCTCAAATGCTGGTTGAGGCCGAACGTGAGAACCTCAAACATGAGGTGCGTGGCAACCTGTTAACACTTCAGATTGGTCTGATGGGTTTGCGTCGTTGGGCAGAGGCGGAACGGACTGGTTTTCGTGGCATTCGTCTTGCTGAAGCCGATGGTCTGCTTCAACAGGCGACCATGTTCATGAACAATCTGGCCGAACAGTACCGTCGTCAGGACCGGCTGGAGGAGGCCGTCACCATACTCGACCGGGCCATCACGTTGGCCGAATCGATTCAGGCCGTGCCGTTACCGTTCCTTTGTGAAACACGGGCCGAATTGCGTTTCAGGCAAACAAATTTTGAACGGGCCGTCGAGGATTTACAGACGGCCCTGCGTCACTGTGGTGGGCGCGGCTTCGATGGGATTGCGCAGAGTGTTCGCCTGAAGTTGTTTTATGCCGCGTATCGGATTGGACGGCATGATCTGGCCAAGCATTCGTTGGCCCGTGTCCTCGAGGACGTGCCAGAACCGGGCACACGCCTGCACGCCTCGTACCGTTTATACGAGGGCATCGCCGCCTTCTGGCAGGGCAACCTCGAGGTGGCCAGTTCACACCTTGAGGCAGTTACTGAACAGACCGCTGAGGAGGACGATTTTCAGCGCAGCCTGATTTTTCGGGCCGAAATCGCCCGTCGGCAGGCGCGGCTTGACCGTTCGCAGATTGCGACTCTGATTGAGGCCATGGATGCGCATGGCAACGATGGTGTGTTGCGGGTCGATGCTGCGCTGTTTGGCGAGTTGTACGCCGAATGCTTGCATCGCGGTTGGTGGCCGGAACGCTTCGCAGCTTACGCCAGCGTGTCCGTTGCACCGGTGCTCGAGGCTTCAAGCGTCGATGATGATCGATTCGAGTTGCGATTGCAAAGTTTGGGGGCGGTGCAGGCGTTCATTGCCGGTTCGAGTGCGCACATTCCGCTCGCCAAGGCCGGTGAGTTGCTGGTTTGGTTGGCGATTCATGGTCCTGCCAGCCGGGATCAACTGGTCGATGCGCTCTGGGATGGCTCGAACGAACAGCGTCACGTTGAATACTTCAAGATTGCGGTGCGTCGTTTGCGGGCCTCGTTCGCGGAGCACGCCAGTGTTGATTTCAATCCATTGACTTTCGAGCAGGGTTTGTACCGGATCAGTGAACGCCTGAACGTGCAGCTCGATGCCACGGCGGTCGCGGTGGCACTCAAGGCGAACGATCCGTTGGCGCTCGAGGCGGCGGTCTTGGCGCATCAGGGCGTGTTTTTGCCTGCCTGTGAGAGCGAATGGGCCTCCGATGCGCGGCTGCGTTTTCAAGAGGAGGCGCTCGAGGCGGCGATGGCTTTGGCGGTCCGTTTGGAGGCGGACGATCCGCGTCGGGCGCTCGAGTTGCGCCGTGCCGCTGTACGAATTGATCCGTTGCATGAGGCCGCGCATGTGGCCCTGCTGCGTTCGTTGTTGGCCTCGGGCGATCAGGTTTCGGCACGTGTGGCGTACAAGGCGTATGCCCGGATGCTCGAGGCGGAATTTGCTGGGGAACCGGATGAGGTTTTGCGTCGTCAATTCGGGGAATAGGCGTGCTGGCTTCTGGCCTCGGGTTGCGTTTTTACCCGAGGCTTTTTTAACTCGAGTTCAAACAGGCTCAGTGGCGTAAATGGCTTGCCTGACGCGATAACTCAGATTTTGTAAGCAATCCCCGAGTTGTTGTTGCTCGGATTCGGGGCCATTCCCTATATTCCCCGCCAGGGTATTCCCCGGTTGTTCCCTGGCCTCGAGTTACCTTACTTCTCAGAAGAAGGCAGACGAACCGAAAGCAAGTGACAACGGCTCGAGCCAGTAGGAACAAGGAAAGGAGGCAATCATGAAGAAAATTCTTAAAGGCAAATCCGCTTGGTCAGGCTGAAATCAAACAGACGAATCTCGAGCAAGGAACGAAAGGAGGGAATCATGAAGAAAATTCGTAAAGGTGCTTCTGCTTGGGCAGGTTAAGTTCAAACGAATCTTGAGTTGCTAAAAATGGAAAGGAGGGAATCATGAAGAAAATTCGTAAAGGTGCCTCAGCTTGGGCAGGTTAAGTTCAAACGAAACTCGTTCAGGCAGAAGAGGGACACCATGAAACCAGTAAACGTCAACACCCAACAACCTTTTCCAGCCGTTTCCTTCACCTTGTCACCAGAAAACAAGCTGGCAGAATTCACCACAAAGTACAGCCTTGCCTCATCCGTTGACCGTGACGAGATGCAACGCCAGAACCAAGCCCGTTATTGGAAAGAATTGAGCACCTGGGCGTCATAAAGCCCACAAATCACGGCACAACCACTCACAACATCGGACCCATAATCGATCAACGCTGCGTTACCTCCATACCCTCGAGTTGAACTCTATGTTCGGCTCGAGGGTACACTTCTTTCAGGAGATTCCACCATGTCCGAACCCAGTACATCTGAACCCGTCTCAACTGCTTTGAACGCCCGTCAGGTGTTCGCCATTCGAGATTTTCGCCTGCTGTGGTTCGCGCACCTGATCTCCGAGTTCGGCAATGGCCTGACCTCGATTGGCCTGATCATCCTGGTCACGAACCTGACCGGTTCGACCGCATCGGTCGCAGCGATGGCATTCGCAGTGGCTTTCCCGCAGGTCGTGTTTGGCTTGCTGGCCGGTGTCTTCGTGGACCGGCTCGACAATCGGCGCGTGATGATCGGTTCGGATTTGCTTCGGGGATTGCTGGTGCTCGGTTTTATTCCGGCTGTCGCCAGCGGTCAGCTTTGGTTGATGTTCGTGCTCGGGTTTGCTCAGGCGACCGTCGGCACGTTCTTTATGCCTGCCCGGATGTCATTGACGCCCGCACTGGTGCCCGAACAGGGCTTGCTGGCCGCCAATTCGATGATGCACACGGGCCGTGTGGCCGCCACCTCGCTCGGGGCTGGAGCGGTTGGTGTGCTGATTGGGTTCTTGAATCTCTCCTGGCCGATTTTCGTTCTGGATGCCGCGACCTTTTTTGCCTCGGTCGCCTTGGTCAATGCCATTCGTACTCGAGCACCTGTATCTGATGGGACCGACGATGAGCCCGGAAATTTCTGGGCAGAATTCACCGAAGGCTTGAGCTTCATTGCCCGTTCGCCAAAACTGATCGGGGTGATCATTGCGGTTGGTATCGCCGATCTTGGGTTGGGCGCAACGCAAGTCTTGTACGCGCCGTTCTTTCTTAAGGACTTGCAGGTTTCCACCGCTTGGTTGGGTCCTGAAGAGGTGATCCTGTCTGTGGCCATGGCGGTCAGTGGCAGTCTGGTCGCCTTGCTTGCAGGCAAATTAAAACCTGAATTGATCAGTCCACTCGGA
>JAYURE010000592.1:0-3975 GCA_043756345.1 Deinococcales bacterium
TGATGATGACCCGTTTGCCCATCGCTTCGGACAACATTTTGCTCTTGAACGCCGTGATGATCGTTTCGATGCTGATCCTCAGCTTCCCAATTTTCTTGAACTGGTTGCTCGACTGAACTCGAATCACAACCCGAGTTTCAGCCAAATAGTGCCTGACCGAATTTCGAGTCAGGCACAACTCTTTTTGGCTCGAGCCCGGATGGTTTCGGACCGATTTTCAGATACGCTACAGGCATGATTCGCCCCGCACTGATCGGCCTGATGTTCAGCAGCATCGTGCTCGCGCAAGGTGGAGGTTTGCTCGAGGTTTACCATCCGATGACCGCACCGGTCTTACTGCCGGTGCACGAATGCGCGAACTCCAAACCCGGCAAGAACTCGAGCATCTTCACCTGCAAGACCGCGAAAATCACCTGGAGTGGAGCGCTCGATTTCACCGCCAGCGATCCAAACCGCACCCTCACGCTTGAGGTTGGCGCGAAACAATTCCCAATCAAACTCGAGACGATGCCAGTCCATCTGACCAGCGTGCTCGAAGGCGATTGGAACAACGATGGACGCAACGATTACGCGATCAAACTGGCCTGGGGTGGCAACGGGATCATCGGTGATGGAAACATCACGGTGTTCGCGCTTTCAAACCCGAGTGGGCACAAACTGACGGCGATTGACACGTTGACCTTTGACCGGAACGCGCTCGTGAAGTTGAACGGCAAAGCTCGAGTGCTGCATGTTTCGCTGGTCAGCGCCGACGGTACGGATGGACGCAACCACACGTATTTCGTGTACACGCCACTCGAGATTCGTGGCGATTCACTGGTGGTCGGCAAAACCCGAACCTGGATTCAGTACACGTTCAAACCGAACCATTCGGCCGCCAAGAATTTAACCGCAAAAGAGATGGCTCGAGCTTGGGCGGCAGAAAAACGCGAGGTCTTCGTCACATTGCTGCCGTAAACCTCAAGCCTGTTTGCAGTGATCATCCTCGTGCACCTCCTTTCGCCCAACCGGGTAGACTGCGGTGTGAAACGCATCGGCATCGTGGACATGGGTTCGGGCAGTGCACGTCTGGTCGTGTACGATTACGAACCCGGCGCGTGGTATCGCCTGACCGATGAGGTCCGTGAACCCGTGCGGCTCGGTGAGGGTTTTGCCGCGACAGGCGAACTCGAGCCCGCCGCGATTGATCGGGCAGTGAATGCCTTGCGGATGTACGCCGATTACGCGCAGGCCACGAACCTGGTGCGGCTCGAGGTGATTGCGACCAGTGCGGTGCGTGAGGCGGCGAATCAGGCCGGGTTTTTTGCGCGGCTCAAAGGCTTGCCGCTCGAGTTTCACGTGCTTTCCGGTGAGGAGGAGGCGCAGTACGGTGCGCTGGCCGTGGCGAACAGTTTTGATCTGCCAAATGCCTGGGTGATGGATTTGGGTGGCGGTAGCGCCCAACTTTCACGGCTCGAGGGTCGGCGTTGGGTGCGTGGTCAGGCGTTCCCGTTGGGCGGTGTGCGCTTGACCGAGATGTTCTTGAAGGGCTCAAAAACGAGCGACAAGGGGATTGGCAAGCTCGAGGCGTTCGTCAAAAAAGAGATGGGCAGTTTGTTGGAACGTGTCCGCAAGGAACCCGCGCCGTTGATCGCCATGGGCGGCACGATTCGCAACCTCGCCAAAGCGATTCAGCGCGATATTGGCTATCCGGTCGAGTTGTTGCATGGCTTCACGATCAAACGTTACTCGCTCGAGAAACTGGTCGATAAACTCGTCAAGCTCGAGCCGGACGACCGTGCGGGCATTTCTGGGATCAACCCGGACCGTGCCGATGTGATCCTCGCTGGGGCACTCGTGTACCAAACCGTGATGCGTGAGGCCGGTCTCGAGGAACTGCAAGTCTCCGGGCAGGGCGTACGCGAGGGGGCCTTCTGGCGGCATTTCATGCCCGACCCGCATTTGATTCCCGACGTGCGCAGCTTCAGTGTGCAAAATTTGTTCGCGCATTACCCGCAACCGCTCGAGCACACCAAGAAGGTCAGGTTGCTGTCACGACGCCTGTTTGAAGGCCTCGAGAGCTTGCACGGTTACGGTTCGTTCGAGGCCAGATTGCTCGATGATGCGGCGCAATTGCACGATATTGGCATGGCGGTCAATTACTACGATCATCACAAACACAGCGCCTATTTGATCTCAAATACCGCCCTGCCGGGCTTCTCACATCGGGAACAGGCACTCTTGGCCCTCTTAACGCAGTATCATCGCAAGGGCGAGCCGAAATTGGGCGCGTTCAAGAACGTGCTTGAATCGGATGATGACAAACGCCTGTTGCGCCTTTCGGCGTGTTTGCGATTGGCCGAATTCCTCGAGCGTTCACGGGCCGGACGGGTCAACGATTTAAGCGTCGAGATCGATAAGAAAAGCGTGCGCATCAAGTTGCAGGCCCGCGAAGATCCACACGTCGAAATGCGTGAGGCGAGCAAGCAGGCGGGGTTGTTCAAACGCGCTTTTGGACGCGAGATGATCCTCGAATCGGACAAGTAATCATCAGAAAGTAACCATAAGAATTGAACTCGAGCAAGCTACGCTGACAGGAATTGGACGAGACATGAAAAATATTTTGAATGTAAATTTGCAGGTGGATCGACGATGACCAAAGCCGCAAACATTCCCGTTTGGGAGGACGAAAGCTGGGTCGGCCTGCCCGCCCTCGAGTCAGATGTCGATTGCGATGTCTGCGTGATTGGCCTGGGCGGCAGTGGCCTGTCCGCGATCACCGAATTGCTCGAGCACAAACGCAGCGTGGTTGGCCTGGATGCGGGCATGGTCGCCGGTCGTGCGGCGGGACGCAACGGCGGATTCTTGCTGGCCGGATTCGCGCCGTTTTATCACGATCTGGTCAAACTCGTCGGTGGCGATGTCGCCAAGGCGTTGTACAAACTGACCGTCGAACAAATCAACCGCATGCAGATGCAAACGCCCGAAGCGGTGCGTCGTGTTGGCTCGTTGCGTTTGGGCCTGACCAGTGACGAACTCGAGGATTGCAGCTTGCATTTAAAGGCCCTGCAAGACGATGGCTTCACCGCCGAGAGTTACGACGGCCCCGAAGGTGTGGGATTGTTGATCCCAACCGATGGCGCATTCCAGCCCTTAAAACGCTGCCGGATTCTGGCGGGCAAGGCCAGCAAACGCAAAGCCCGTTTGTTCGAGAACTCCGCCGTCAAAGAGATTCGTCAACTCGGTGACACGCTCGAGGTCGTCACGCCGGGCGGTGTGGTGCGGTGTGCGCACGTGATCGTCGCCGTCGATGGGCACCTCGATCAAATCCTGCCCGAACTTTCAGGCCGCCTGCGCAGTGTGCGCTTGCAAATGCTGGCGACCATGCCAACCCGTGAGGTCCGAATCCTGCGCCCCGTTTACGCACGGTGGGGCATGGAGTACTGGCAGCAACTCGAGGATGGCAGCATCACCGTCGGAGGCTTCCGTGACGCGGGCGGCACGGCGGAATGGACCAAGGATTCCAAACCCAGCCGGATCGTGCAAGAAAAACTCGAGCATTTTTTGCGCACGCACATCGGTGTCAATGCCGAGATCACGCACCGTTGGGCCGCGAACGTCAGTTACACCGACACGCAGCTTCCCATTGCCGAGGAGATCCGCCCTCGGGTCTGGGCGCTCGGGGCGTACAACGGCACCGGCAACGTGGTTGGCGCATTGTTGGGCCGGGCCATCGCCGAACGAATCGCTCGTGGGGCCTCAAAAGTGCTGGATGTCTACCAGCAGGCCGTGTCGCCCCGACCAGATGATGCTTAAAACTTGAATTGAAATGACTCGAGCCTGAACGTTCCAGGCTCGAGTCATTTTTTTGGAACTTCAAGTCAGGTTGTGCTTACTTGTCAGGCTCGAGGGCAAAGTTTTTCAGGCCGAGTCGATCCGCAACATCGTTGCCAACGGCGTTCAAACTGCGGGCTAGCAATTGCGCCTCAGGTGCTC
>JAYURE010000593.1:0-3969 GCA_043756345.1 Deinococcales bacterium
ATCGATGCGGTTCAATCGCTCGGTATGGCTGCCGGGACGGTTCCAGTTCCGACCACCAACCTCTTCTCGCTGTCAGCACTCGCAGCAAACCTGAGCATCCTTCCCGGCTCGAGTTCCGATCTGGAATTGCATTTCGAGCGTGTGTCTGGATTCACTGGACCCATCTCAGTCACGGCGACCTCGAGCAATCCAGAGGTGAGTGCGCAAGTTTCAGCCGCGAGCATCACAGGTGACACGACAAACTTGAAACTCGAGGTCAATCCCAAAGCATCATCGGGCGCGGCTGAGATCACGGTGCAGGCCAGCAGCAACAACTTCAAGCTCGAGCGTATTGTTCGGGTTAGCATTCCGCCGGAACGCACGCTGATTAGCACCTTCGTGATGGCGCTCAAACTCAACCCGGACGGTTCAACCGATGTCAACTCGAGCCATCTTGAATCAGCGATTCCAGCCGGTGCAACTGGTTTGGCGGCCACGCTCGGCACGTTTGAATTGCCTGATCTCGAGCCTGGAAAATACTTGCTTGCTGGTCTCAAAGACGTGAATCAGAACCGGCTGATTGACGCTGGCGATTACCTGGGTTCGTACACTCAGGATGCGATCAACTCGAGCCCGGTCAAGCCACCGTTACAAGATGCGGATTTTGACCTGGAATTGTTCTCGAGCAATACACCAAGTCTGAGCAATTACGCGAGCTTGACGGAGGCGCAACGAACTGCGATCAATCAGCTTCTCGCCAAGCTGGGGCAAACCCGCTGAATCGATTGCGTCTCTGGTTTACCCGAGGGGGCAACTTGTGATGGTCTGTACTTTCTTTGGCATTTGAACCCATCCCAGGTGTGACAGACTGCTACAGAGGATGGCGCTCGAGATTCGCAGTCACGCCTCCTGATTTGCTCCGATCTTCACGAATGGACTTTAACGATGCGATTCCCAATCCTGCCAATGTTGTTGCTTGCCCTGACCGCCTGCCAAGGCGCAACTGTGCCAGTGGCCAAACCCATTCCTGAGACCAAACCTATTTCCGAGCCCAAACCAGTCCCGGCCCCCGTCCGGGAACCGATCTCAGGCACGGTCAGCATGGGCTTGAGCATCACCCCGAACGGTTCTGGCCCGGCGGCCCAGAGCGAATCGGATGTCATTCCGGGTCGTGTGATCCTCGAGTTCAAATCTGGTTTGCGCACGCAGTCGCTCAGGCCATTGCAGGCCCTAGCGCAAGGTCAGACGCGCAACCTCGAGCCTGTTCGGGCTTTGGCGCAAGGTGCGACACTGTACGCGCTGCCTGGTGCGACCAGAAGTGAAACCATGCAGGCCGCGCAAACCTTGGCGGCCAGATCAGACGTGTTGTACGCCGAACCGGACCGACGCATTCGTGCCTTGCAAACCTCGAGTCCGGCAGCCGTGATTCCGAACGACCCACTTTTTGCGGACGCCTGGTGGTTGACTGCCAATCCTGGCAGCTTGAACGCTCTGAATGCCTGGAAGATCAGCACCGGCCTGAACGGTTCAGGTTTGGGCAACACCGTGATTGCCGTGATCGACACTGGCGTTGCCGTGAACCATCCAGATTTGCAGGAGAAGATCCTGCCCGGTTATGACTTCATCAGCAATGTGACCGTCGCTGCCGATGGCGATGGCCGTGACGCCAACCCGGACGATCCGGGCGATGACAATCAAACTTTTCACGGTTCGCACGTCGCTGGATTGGCGGCGGCCAGCAGTAACAACACCATTGGCGTGACCGGGGTCAGTTGGGGCTCGAGGCTGTTGCCGGTTCGGGTGCTCGGATTTGGTGGTGGGGCCATCTCGGATTTTGTGGATGCGGTTATTTGGTCGGCAGGATTGCCGGTCGCAGGCGTGCCAATCAACCTGCATCCGGCCACGGTGATCAACGCCAGCCTCGGTGGGGCAGGAACCTGCTCGAGCGCGACTCAGATGGCGATTCATCGGGCGATTCTGGCCGGTTCGAGCGTCGTGGTTGCGGCGGGCAACGAGGAGCAGGATGCGTGGAAATCCAGTCCCAGCAGTTGCGATGGTGTGATCACTGTTGGTGCATCCGTACCGGGCGGCGCGTTCGCGCCGTACTCGAACACGGGCACGCGCTTGGATCTGATCGCGCCGGGTGGTTCACAAGCCCAAGGGTTGACCAGCACGATCAAAACCTCAACCGGCGAGTTCGGTTACGGCAGCAAAATTGGAACATCCATGGCGACCCCATTGGTTAGCGGCACGGTCGCGCTGATCAAAAGCGTCAACCCAAATTTGACGCCCGCACAAATCCGCACGGTGCTCGCCTCGAGTTTGCAAACCATGCCGGGATGCCCACTACCGGATGCTGGAACTTGCGCCAGTGGCCTGCTCGATGCGGCGAAGGCACTCGAGATCACGAAGGCGTTACCGGCGGGAGCGCAGGCCGATTTTGACCTGCAAGTTGCCCGTCCGGTCGTTGCGAACACCTCGAGCACACAGACGATTCAAGTGCCATTTGAAGTGATCGCCCCGAACGGATTTGCCCAGGCGATCAATTGGAGTTTTGAGCCGAACTCGAGCGGCATCACTGGATCGTTTGCCAATCCGAGCAGCACACCGGTCAATGCACAAACAACGAACATGCTGACTTTAAACACGGGCGCGGCAGCACTCGGAGCGTACACGGTGCGCATCAAAGGCTTGAACGCGACGGGCACGATCAGCCGTTCGTCGCGGTTGCTGGTTCGGGTGGTTGCCTCAAACCCAGCATCATTGAGCAATGTCAACATCAAGGCGTTCTACCTGGTTGGGACCACTGGCTTTGACAGCAGTAAATCCAAGCAAGTCAGTATTGGCAACACAGCAACCGGTGCGTTCAGCGTCGATGCGCTCGAGGTGGGTGAGTACCGGGTGGTCGCCTGGAAGGACATTGATGGGAATGGGATCATCAATCTCGGAGATTGGTACGGTGTGTACCAAGAGGCCGGACTGACCCCTCGGGTGAAACCACCGTTCACGGGTGTCAAAATCACGCTTGAATTGTTCGGCGGGTCAGTTGGTCCTTGAGGCTCGAGGCCAGGGATTACCAGAGAAATTCAGGCACTGGGTTTGATCATGACCGCCTGATGACCGTAACTTTCTGGGTCGCTGAGGTTGGTTAAAAACGCGAACAATGGATTCTCGAGGGCACTAGGATCGACCACCAGGTTGCGTTTCTCGAGCATCGCAATTTGCCGTGGTGTCGGCAGCATCAATGCGTGAAAAGTCCAGCTTTGCGTATCGTTGCGGCCCGTTTCACGGGAACGTAAATGCACCAGTTGCATCTCGAGTCCCTCAAGGTTCAAGAGCATTTCTGCTCCTTTTGGCCAGCGTGACGTGTCTTTCGCCTCGAGTGTGATGAATCCGGTCGAAACCCAAACGCGACCCGAACCGATCAAACCGGCGAAGCGTTCCGGTGGTTTGCGTCGCCGCGCCTCGATGCCGGTACGAATGTTGGCCTGTTGTTGACGACGGTCACGAAACGCGCCCTCGAGTTTTCCTTCGATGACCAAAAGGCTGGTTTGATGACCATGAATGCGAAGTCCGCCCAATTCCATGGTTTAGGTATACAGAATGAGAAATGACGGAATTCTCACAGGTGGCGTGTATAAGGTCAGAGATAAAGATTTGTGGTCAGGGTGTCATTCGGGCAAAGGTTCGGCAACCATAAGCAACACCTCGAACCTGAACCCTTCCCGAACGGATTGCGCATGTGCCTGACCGAACGAACAGGCTCGAGCCCCAGGCTCACGTACGCTCAAATGGGATGAGAACCTGCATCAGGCGCGAGCGATTCGCTTACCGTTACTGAGGCGTTACCGAATCCCGAATACCTTTTGGCAAGGGAACACAGGGGGTAAATGATGAATCCAAATCGCAGACAAGTCGTGCAAACACTCGCCATCTCTGGTGGCAGCCTCGCCGTGCTGGGCGCATGCGCTCCGAGCGTGGTCAAGTCCG
>JAYURE010000594.1:0-3959 GCA_043756345.1 Deinococcales bacterium
CTTGCATTCGGCGGTGTGGCACAAATCGACCGTGTCCCAGTCGCGGGCGTCTTTGGCCTGGACTTGTAACTTCAATGACAGCACGCCGTTTTCGAGCCAGTAGCCGGTGCCATCACTGGTCTCGAGGGCGGCGAGGCTTGTGGTCGCTTTCAACTTGTTGTACTGATCGTTGATCCAGTACCCTTTGTAGCCAAAGAACTCGCCGGTCCAAGGCAGGTTGACACGGACCCATGCGCCAGCCTTGCCTTCTGACAGGCGCAATCGGGTGTGGGCGGGCATTGCTCCGTTCAAACCGACGCTGATGGTACGGCCTTGAATCGTGCTGGCCTGAAAAACGGTATTTGCGCCGTCGCGTGGTGCGCCCAAAATCCGATGTGAGGGTTTTGCACCGTCCTCTCGGGTGAGGGTCACAGGAGCGATCACCTGCGGGGCCGTATCCAGGTTCTCGAGTTGAATCCGGGTGTACTTGGCTTTGCAGACGCTCGCGTTCCAGCCGTTCATGCGTTCGCAAGTCTGATCGATCAGGAATGGGTTGTTGACGACGACACTGCGTCCTGCAATACCGGTCACGCTGCCGTCACCATCCAGAAACACGCTCGAGCGGTAGCCGTCGGCGTTGTCGTCAAGGTCGCTGGTCGCGTTGGTTGCGGCTGGTTCTGGCGCATTCTCGAGGTAGGTCGGCAGGGCGTTCGTGAAGGTCACAGCCTCGGCGCTGTTCTGGCTCGAGAGGTCGAAGGCGGTGAAGCGCAGGTAAGACAGGGCGCTCGCTTGACGCAGGGCGCTGGGTTGAAAGTTGTAAAAGGCGGTGCGTTTGACGTGAACCGTGCCGTCATAAAACTCGAAGCCACGAATCGGAAAGGTCTTGCCGTTGCCGCTGGCATCGTCCCAGGGGCGCGGCAGGCTGCGTCCATCGGCTCCTTTGGTCTCCCAGGGTTGTGGTGATCCCAGGTTGGCGCTCTCGCCGATCACGGTTGAATCCTCGAGGCCACTCAGTTGGCTGGCAAAGGTCGAAGCAATCGCGTTGTCGGCCAAGATCGCGCCGGAAAGCGTGTGGTTGTAACCCCGGAACCATGCGCCTCGGGTGCGGTTCTTGTAGGCTGTGAAGGTCTTGAAATTCGCGTTGACGCTTTTGGAATTCGTGTCTGCCAGATTCTCGAGCGGCTTGTAATACGTCACATCCAAGCTCAGGTCGGCTTTCGGGCCGTTGTCCACGTTCAGACCGGTGTTGCCGTTGGAATGCGCAACGTTCCCAGAAAACTCGAGCAATGGCGTGCGGCGCGGCCAGATGTTGGCATTCGCAGGGATTTTACTCGGGCTGCTCGGGCCGGTGGGTTGTTCGGGCAGCGCGTACCAGAAACCAACTCCCTCGCTGCCAGCCGCGACATTGTTGCGGTAAGTGTTGGCGGGATTCTCGATCCAGTAGGTTGCCGCGCCGGGAAAACCTGTATCGCTCGGCAGCAATGCCTGACCGGTCGCGGCGTTGCGGGTCAAAAAGCCGAGGTTGCCATCAAACGTGTTGCCCGTTTCCGCGCCATCCTCGAGAAAATAGCAGTGACCAATCGTGTCGAACGCGGCATTGTTTTTGATCTCGAGCTTGTTCGTACCGTGCACCGTCACGCAACGGTTGAAGGCGTGGTGAATGCTCGAGTCTTTGAGGTACGAACCCTTGCCAGCCTCGCCCTGCATGTGAAAGTGAATCGGGTAGCGGCGCAGCTTGGCTTTCTGTCCCATGCGTTCGAGTTCGATGCCGCCGACGAAGGCGCTGCTGGTATCCATGACCATGATGTGCCCGCCGTAACCGCCGGTGCTCGAGGCAGTATCGCCACGAATGCTGATGTTGCGATCTAAAAGGGCAACCTCGGCACGTTCATCGAGCGTCTGTACTCCAAATTGCTGCAACTGTCCATAGTGCATGGTCTTTAATGCAGTCTTGAGCGTCACTGTCGCGCCAGAGATGGCGCTGATCACGCCTTCCTCGGCCTGCTTGGGATCGTAATCGCTCGAAGCTATCGCCAGTCGATCACCGACCTTCCAACCCGGAGCCCGCTCGAGCGTGATGGTTGTTGCACCTTTGGCGGCGGTCGCCCCAAGTTTGATCCAGCTTGCGCCACGCGATGCGCCGTGCAGATCAAGCGTGCCGCCATTCATGACGGCGATGAATTTTGAGCCCATGCCCATGTTGGCGGTTTCATCGCTGGCATCTGCGCCGGTCAGCGTGATTCGGGCGCGTTGCTCGAACGGTTTCAGGGCGCTGCCGATCTGAAGCGTTCCACCGTGAACCATAACGGCGCGGGCCGAAAGCTCGAGGTCCTTGCGCTCAAAGGTCAGTGCGCCATCAATGGTTAACGTTCCGAGTGTGGGCGTTGTTTCATCGAGCAGCACGGTCGTGCCTTTGGGAATGCTGAGGCTCGAGCCTGCCGTCGGTTTGGCGATGCCGAGCGTCTTCCAGGTGTTCGCATCTGACCATTTCAAGGCGCTGAGCATGTTGATCGGGCTCGAGCCTGGATTTGGATTGGGGATTGGATCTTGAGTCGCATTGGTGTTGGTCCCAATGCCGGTTCCAACACCGGGGCCAGCACCCGGAGTGGTGATCGCTGGTGTGCTCGAGCAGGCGATGAAGCTCAGGCCAGCCAGTACGAGCCCGGCGAGTTTGGGCATGGATGGGTTGAAGGTGGATGGAGAGCGCGACATATGAATCATATTTTTCATTCTTGACCTCACGAAACCCTTACCTTGCCCGCGATCCCCCAATCGCGTCCTGAACTTTGCCCGCCCATTCATCGGTTCAGGCGTGCGAACAACCTCTGACGTGCTCGAGTGCGAGCAACCCCTGCTGTGCTCGAGTGTGCGCGAAAGACAACGCAGGGATTGCGAAAAATTCGACACGGACGGCGCAAGAACTGGTGATTCATGAACGAAACCCGTGAACATCGACCCAAACCTCAGCCAAGGCTCATTGCGCGTAGACTTGCCTGACGTGGCAAAATACGATCCGATCAACCTTGAAGGCGTGACCAACAACGGCGAGTTGCGTGAACGCATCTGGAGCGCCCTGGTCAAACAAAACGCTTCCGCCTACCCATTGCCACCGCACGGTCACAACCCAAATTTCAAAGGCTCGAGCACCGCTGCCAAAAAACTCGTTTTGCATCCACTGTGGGCCGCCTCGAGCGTGATCCTGACCGGAATGGAGGCCGCACTCGGTGGACTGCGGGCCTTGGCGCTCGAGCAGAAAAAGACTTTAATCGTGCCGCACCGAACCAAAGCCGGAACCTATTGGCGACTCGAGAACGCTCCGAAAGCGGCGGCAAAACTGCCCAACATGCCCGTCTACGGCACGGCCATCACCTCGCTCGAGGGCGTGCAATTGGCGGTTCTGGCGAGCGTGATTGTCGATAAAACTGGCCAGCGATTGTCCAAAGGCTTCGGCTTCGGAGCGCACGGCCCGCCCGTTCACGTGCCAGTCCTGACCATCGCCCATCAACTGATGCTGCTCGAGAAACTCCCATATGAGGCCGACTCGACTGTCGCTGGTTTTGCCACACCGAACCAACTGTTCACCACCTGAAACGGCTTCACCGTCCTAACCGGGTTAAACTCGGGCCACGCTCGAAACTTCGGGCTTTCGGAGGCAATTTCGTGGCGCAAATCGATCAACCCAACAATCCAAGCTCGAGCAACCCATGGGAGGGCTTGATTCGACTCAGCCGCTACAAGGATTATGCAGCCAGTGTCGCCGTCACCACCGGACTCGGCGCGGCAGCGGGCGGCGCGACTTTTTCCTGGCAACTGGTGCTGGTCCTGATCGCCAACTGGCTCGCGGTCGCCTACGCCTTCATGATCAACGATGTCGAAGACGCGCCCGACGATGCCCTCAACCCAGAAAAAATCAATCGCAATCCCGTCTGTGCAGGCCTGATCTCGAGCCATCAGGCATATGCAGCGTCCTATGCGATTGC
>JAYURE010000595.1:0-11461 GCA_043756345.1 Deinococcales bacterium
TGGATCTCGAGGCCGCCGATGTTCGCCTGCTCGATCTGGACGGCGACGGCATCACCGATGCCCTGCGAACCGGAGATCGTTTTGAACTCTTCTACCGCGATGGGCAAGGGCGCTGGGATCGCACGCAGGTGTTGACCCGAGGACCAGCCGAGCGCTTTCCAGATGTGAGCTTCAGTGATCCTCGAGTCAAACTGGCCGATTTCACCGGGGATGGCTTGCAGGACATCGCCCGCGTGCAGGATGGCCTGGTCGAATACTGGCCGTACCAGGGGCATGGGCGGTGGGGACGGCGCGTGCAGATGCGCCACAGCCCGCGCTTCGAGGACGCGATCCTCTTTCCCGGCACCGGGTTTAACCCGCAACGCTTGCTGGTCGGTGATGTCGATGGTGATGGCCTGGCAGACCTGATTTACGTCGGGGCCAACCACATCACCGTCTGGATCAACCTGGGATTGCAATAGTTTTGTCTACATAGAGATCAGTTGAGAAGCTTCGCCTCGAACTGCGCTGGGCTCAAGTAGCCCAAGCTCGAGTGTTTCCGAACACGGTTGTACCAACCCTCGATCCACGAAAACACTGTCGTTCGCGTGAACGCCCGATCACCGATCATCTTGTCCAAATCCAACTCGAGTTTCAAAGTCGAGAAGAAACTTTCCATCACAGCGTTGTCCCAGCAATTCCCCTTTCTGCTCATGCTGCACGTGGCTTTCAACTCGTTTAACGCCTTACGGTACTCACCACTTGCGTACTGCGATCCGCGATCCGAATGATGCAAAAGGCCAGCGGTTAAGTCTGGTTTGCGATGCGCTCGAGCCATCGCCAGCGCGTCCAACACAAGTTTCGTCTCCAACGTGTGCGCGAAAGCCCAACCGATAATCATCCTCGAGAACAAATCCATGACCACAGCCAGGAACAACCAGCCTTCACTGGTATGCAGATATGTAATGTCAGTCACCCATTTCTGATTCGGTTTGTCCGCCTGAAATTCTCGATTGAGCCTATTCTCAGCGATGCTGCTTGAATGCTTGCTGTTCGTGGTGTGCACGAATTGCTTGCGGTATCTGGTTTCGCAGCCCGCCTCGCGCATCAAGCGATTTGTTCGTTTTCGACTGACGGTTTTGCCGTTGTCCTCAAGGGCGCTTTTGATTCTTGGAGCGCCGTAAGTACATTTGCTGTTTGCGTGAATAACTTTGATTTCTTTGCGCAGCACGTCATCCTCCTGCTTCCTTGCGCTTGGACCTCTGCGTTTCCAGGTCAGATAGCCGGTGTTGGTTACTGACAGGACTCGAGTCATAATGTTGAGTGCGAAGTTCTTACGATTTTCCTGAATGAAGACGTATTTCATTTCGTTTCTTTCATGAAGAACTTCGCCGCAGCTTTTAAAATTTCACGTTCCTGACGCAGAATCGCGTTTTCTCGTTCGAGATCTTTAATGCGTTTTTCCTGTTCGGTCAGGGCGTGCACGCCCCGCCCGGTAAAGGCAGGACGATCCGTTTGGCTGGCCTGAGTGATCCAACGACCAAGGGTTTGACTCCCGATTCCAAGGTCTCGAGCGATTTGACTGATGGTGTTGCCTGGTTGTTTGGCGAGTTGAATGGCTTGGACTTTGAATTCTTTGGTGAACGTTCGTTGCTGTTTTTTTGGCATGGTCAAACTCCTGGTTAGAGTCTGTTCTCATGGTGGACAAAAGTCTATCAAGCCCAGAGGTCTTCAAGGTTATGATCGATGAGAAGCTGGCGAGTACTCGACATACCGTCAGCTTCGCTGATTTCTCAGGATTTTTCAGTCACACCCGCTATCACTCGACGTTTGAAGACAATTATTGTGATCTACAAACACCAACACACCAGGCGGATGCTCGAGGAATACATCCCACGTTTCGTACGGACTGAGCTTCGCCAAAATCCCAATCTTGGCGACCGGAAGTTGTCCTTCAAACAACATGTTCTGAAGCACCACCCACACCTGCGAACGTTCTTGAATGACCTGCTTGAGGACTTCTATACTTTCGGGCGCTGTTGGAGCGAATGGAACCATTTTCAAACGCTGATCTTCCGGGAAACGGGTGTTGAATGCAGCCGCATGCGCTCGGCCCAAGGAAATGTATTTGTGCTCAATCTTCACGATCTCGAAAAGCTCTTGAACAGGGGAGACCAACCCAGGAATCGAAACCTGATCGCCAACCTGTTTGCCCAACATGGCTTGCGCCAGTGGATGCTCTGAGCGGTACTCGTTGCGAGTTAAGTCACTCCACGGATCATCCGTGATGATCCAGGTCTGCTCGTGCTTGGTGATCACCGATCTGACCTGCACCGCAGACTCGAGACCAACGCCCATGCCTGACGCTGGCGCTGACCATGACCTGAGTGCGGTCACAAAATCCAGGTGCGCGTCCGCCTTGTCTGGGTACGACCTCGTGGCCCGATAGGCCACCGCCATCGCCAGGTCGAGTTCTCCACATTGCAAAAGCAGGCCCGACGACGCACGAAGATCCTCAAGGCCGACAAAGGTCACCGACAATGCCCGCTTGATCTCTTCAACCGCTTCCCTTGGCCGCCCCAGCCTGACCAGCACAAACGCCCGGTGGATCCCTGGACTGGCGTGATCCGGTTCCAGGACCACCCATTCCTCCATCACCTTGAGCACAGGCTCGAGTTTGCCTTGAAAGTTCAGAATAAAACCTTCGCGGTAGAGGTTGAGTCGTTTGCGCACACCCTGGGCACGCAGGGCCTGAAGTGCCGACATGCAAGTCCCGTAGTGATACGCCTCCCAAGCGGCCTGCAATGCGAGTTGCAGCAATGGCGCGTCCGTGGTGGGTGTGATCACCGGTTCGAGCACGACCGCCGCCTCGCGAACAAAACCGGCGTTGTAAAGCATCTTCGCGTACCACTCGCGGGCCAAAAACCGGTTGATCTCCATCGGGTCCGTGATCGCCACGTTAAAAAGAGTTCCGGCGTCCTCGAGACGCCCCTCATTGGTGGCAATCAACGCCCTCGCCAGCGACAGACCGTGGTCAGCGCCGACGGGATCACGCATTCCCTCAACCCATTCTTGCGCCTCGGGCAGGTTTTTACTGCCTTGAATCAAGAGCACGCCCATCGCCGCGAACGGCATCAACCAATCGCTTGGAATTGGACGCGAAACCCGTTGCAGCAAGGCAAAGGCCTCCTCAGGTTGACCGGCATCCCAAAGTACTTGCGCCGAGGCGACCGCCACGCCGACAGCTACTTGATCATCGGGTATGCGGACCAACGCATCGCTCAAAGCCTCGAGGTTGTTCATTCGACAATGCAGCATCGCCTCGTTGCGAGCCCCGTGAGATGGGTCAACGGCCAATTCACGGATTCGGTCTGCATCCTCGAGGGCTCGCTCGAGGGCATCATTGCGGTGCTCGGCTCGCATCCAAAAACCCATCCGCACTTGACGTGCAAGGGCGTGCAAGCGCGTGTTTTGCGTGGCTGCAAGCACATCAATGACCCGCGAAATCTTGTGCAGACCCTCATCTGTTGCCGCAGCCAACGCAACCTCATCTCGGTTCGAGAACCCGGATGCAACAACAGCATCTTCAAGCTGCTGCCAAAGGGCGAGCGCCTCCAAAACCGCAAAACGCGCGTCACCATCTTGCAGGGTGGACTCAACCACCGGTTCGGCCAAGACGCGAACCCGAGCAAAGTCCTTCACCTGTTCGGCGTGGTGCATCAAGGCCAAACGAAGTTCCTTACTTGAAGCCAATGCGTGAGTCTCAAGGTCCTCGAGGGCTTGTACGGATTTCAAGGCATGAAGCGCATTCGCCTTGTGCGCCAATGCAGCCTCGCGTTGATCAACCTTCAGATCGCCCTGTAAAGACAGATCAATCCAAACCAAGGCCTCACGTGGTTCATCGCGCAACAGAAAGGCGTGACCACGATGCAATTTGGCCAATGCCCGATCAGGGTCAACTTTAAACGCTTCTTCGTAATACTGTGCGGCCTCAAGCATCCGATTTTGGTAGTAGGCCAAGCCCGCTTTCAGAGACGCAAATTCAAACCGCAACTCAATCCTGGTTTGGTCACTGAATTCGGTTGCCAAGCGGTCAAGATCGCGTTCTGCTTGATTCAGATTGTAACTTCTGATCAAGGCTCGAATGCCAGTCAACCGGTCATACCAGGCGCGTTCTTGCGCGCTGGCATTGACCAACGGATCTGTTGCTCTGCTCCCCAGCAATTGGGTGTTTTGCATTTTCCCCAACACCGCCAGGATTTCGGTTGATGTTCCGTGTAATGCAGAAATGACTTGCTCTTGCTGTTGACGCGATTCACTGCGGACCGCAAGAAACCCCTGATTGTTGGTCAGCAAAGCCTGGAATTTTCGCAGAAACAAGTCAAAGACCCGATCTGGGTTGACGGGCAAAAGGCCAGAGTATTGTGAGCGCGAAAAGGCAATTTGATGCCGGGCATCCAAGTGTGCTCGAGGATTCTTGGCCAATTCAACTTTGATCTCGTGCCAATTTGGATCAGCCAAGAAACCTTGCAATGCCTTCTGAGCAACCAGATGGTCTTGTAAGCCCCTGATGGCGTGCTCAATGGCCAGGTTGACCAACGTCTGTTCATCTTCCAAATCGGGACCTTGTGGGCGTAGCCAGCCCATTCCACCCCAACTGGAAACCCGGTTGATCACCCATGACTTCCACTCGCCGGAAAGGACGGCCACTGCAAATCCGAGCCCAGTAGCGGCCGCCTCTTGACCTTTAAATCGCTGGTCGTTCTCCATGCATCTCCTCAGACAACTCCCCAATGACCAGTTTGAACGCTCTTGGTTCTATCGTGGTCAGATTGATTGCCAATTGCTGGTACGCTCGATGTCTTGCATCGAGTCCACACGAAAGAATTCAACCCGGGCGTGCTCACTGAACAAAAAAACCTGAATGTCATCCGTCTGGGCCAACACCTTGGCTTGCACGAAATTGTCCGCTTCAAGCATTCGGCCGTTGACATAAAACTCGAGAACCGGACCATCCAGAAAAATCCGTTGGCCGAACATAACCTCGTTGGACATCATTGCAAAGCGCACGGCGCGAACCTCAGCAACCAACGAACCATGCGCCCGGACCACTTCCATGGCGAGCATCCCAGGTTGATGAACCGCCTCGAGCGCCATGCCCAAACGCAATGGAATGGTACCGGACTTCGAGGCGTGATTCAGTTTCACCGCCTCAAACATCTCCTCGAGTACCGACCAATCGGTGCAAGGATCGGCCAAGGCAGGGAAACCCTGATCGATGACATTGTCCGCCGTCAAGAGTCGCGCCGCCTCCAGCATCAAGATGATGAACCTCACCTGCACCAATTGATGAGTGCGCTTGGTTTCGTCAAAGGCGAGCCCCTCCAAGGTCAAGTCCAATTCGGAAGACAACGGATTTCCGGGCACCAAGGTGACACCAAAATTGCCTCCAGATTCCAGCACCTCGCGCCAAATCATCAGCAGAGGCAGATCTGCCTCGGTGTAGGTCTGCTGATCCATGCGTCGCAGAACATGTTGAATCGAACACTTGCCTTCTTTGATTTCGATGACAAGCTGAGTGGGGCGTCCCAAGCCAATCTCGAGTTTGAATTTTTGTTTTGGCCGGTTGTGTGTCCAGATTGCAGGAACGCGGCGTTGCCTGGTGCCGCCCCGCAGCATCAGTTCAATCTCTTCGCTGACGGGCAGGTGCTCAAACTCGAGCCTACCCCCGTCAAACATTGCACCAAGCACATCCCGGATTTGCGGTGTGCTGGCGTGCCAAGAGATGAAGTCAGGATCGTCTGTCCGAATCGTGAGGTTGGATTCACCTCGTAAAAATGCCTGAAGTTTGTCGGCCAGCACATTTTGCACCTTCAATTGAATCCCGTGACCTGGTGAAAACCGAAGCTCAGTTTCACGACCCGCATTGAAAACCAACGACTCAATCCCGTTGCCGATCAACCGCCGCTGAACGATCTTGGTCGCCTCACCCATTGGGTCATGTTCGACCCTGACCAGGTGGCCTAGTTGCTGATGGATCAAATCTTGCCCGACATTCAGCCCCTCAAAGCCACGCCCAAGGTCATTGCGGATGATCTTCTCGGGGACGCTCGCTTGTCGATCAAACTTTTCGTCTACCAGGGTGCGTGCCCACTCTTGAATCTGGGCGCGATCGGCTGAATCCTCAAACAGGCTTGCAACGTGGGCCAAGGCCGTTTTAAAGTCAGTATTCGTAACCGCCGTCCTCATGGCTTCAGCGATCTCTGAATTCGTGGTGATCAGGTCAATCAGGTGCTGCTTGAAACTCGAGTCAAGGCCAGTGGCCAGCGAGATCTTTTCACTGACACTGGTCAATACTGCCTGTTGTTCTTGAAAATTCGAAATGGTTTTGCCGACGGCACCAAGATTGATGTACCTCAGAATTCCTGGCAAAAGGTTGCTTGTTCCATCCACACCCATGACCATGCCGTGCCTTCCATTGTTTGAAGCCATCAGGATTGGGCTCAACTGTGGTCATGCACTAGTACTTCATGAATGAACTTTTCAGGTGTCATTTCGCTATAGCACATCTATAGCACACAGAACCCACTGTGGCTTTATGAGCACTCGATGGGTTCTGTGTTTTTTGCGTGCTGCCCGTGCTTTTCTCGTGGTGGCCCGTGCAGGGCTCGAACCTGCGACCCACTGATTAAAAGTCAGCTGCTCTACCGGCTGAGCTAACAGGCCTTTCTCAACAGCGTTAGGGATTATAGGTAGCCCAAGGGTGTGTGTCAACGTGTTTGCCGTCCAGCTTGTCGGACTCGGGTGCAGATCCGTGATTGCTTGGTGATGCGTGGGTATGGCCGATGCTCGAGGTCAGAATTTGAGGTGAACAATGCCTCAGTCCGAGAGAGGTAAACCGAGTTGGTGTCCTGCCCATCGCTCGAGCAGTTGCACAGCGGCAACATGATCGACTGCGCCACCCAACTCGCGGCGGGCAATTTCGATCAAGTTGTCGGTCAGGTGCGCGACTGGGCTGGGCGTGCCGCTTTCGCGCAGCATTTCTATGGCGATGCGCACGTCTTTGGCCATTAACTCGAGCGCGAAGGTTGCGGGGAAGGCCCGTCCGACCACCCGTTCTGGGAACAAATTCATGCTGACGTTTGATCGGCCCGAACTGGCGTTGATCACTTCGAGCGCGGTGGCACTGGTCACACCGTTCGCCTCGAGCACCAGGAGCACCTCGCCGAGCGCGAGGATGTTGACGGCCAGTAACGCCTGGTTGCCCGCCTTGACCGCCATGCCCGCACCGACTGGTCCGCAATGCACGATCTTGGCGGCGAAGCTCTCGAGCACGGGTCTGACGGTCTCGAGTATGCTGGCGTCGCCACCGATCATGGTCGTCAGTTGGCCTTTGATCGCGCCACCGACGCCACCGCTGACTGGCGCATCGAGAAACTGAATCCCTCGCCCATCGAGCGTCGAGGCGATTCCCCGGCTGGTGGCTGGGTCGCCGCTGGTGCAATCGACCCAGATCAGGCCCGGTTTGGCCGTCTCAAGGATGTAGGGCATCAGCGCCTCGACTTCATGGCTGGTTGGCAGGCAGGTGAAGAGCACATCGACATCGGTTGCATCTCCAGCGTTGCTCACGGCGGTCGTGCCGTGCTCGAGGGCGTGCGCCTCAGCTTTGGAGTGCGTGCGGTTCCAGACCAGGGTCGGGTGTTGCTTGTTGAGGTGTCCGGCCATGGGATAGCCCATCAGTCCGAGTCCGAGGAAGGCGGTTTTCATGATCGGCATTCTGGCATGGGTGCGTGTTTGTCGGTCATGAACGGGCTAGACAGCTTTTGATCCGACTCGACTTTCGCCGTGATTATATTTAGGGCGTCCTGGGACTTATTACTTTTGTGTTGTAAAGCAAGATTTTTGGCGATTCCTCTGACCTAAAGCGGATTTTTCGCCTTTCCACTCACTCGACTGTGAAAGAATTGTGTAAGAGATCGCTCCAACCTACCCAAACTACCCAGGACTTTTCCCGATTCGAGCCCAAGATGCTGAGCATTCGCCGTCAACTGATTCGCACCCAGACATTCTCATGGATCATCACCGCTGTTCTTGGCGCGTTGGTGATTGTGGGCATTGTTCGGCAAGCGAACTTTGCCACGCAAATCCTCGGGCGTGAACAACGACAATTGGCGCTCGAACGCATCTCTAGCGAGGTGCTCGGGCTCTCCAATGCCTTGCGCAACCATGCTGTAACCGGAGCCGCCACCGATCTTGAGGCGTTTTACAACCAACAAACGATCCTCGAGAAAGACTTGGCCGACCTGAAGATTGACGCTACAGACCGGGTTGGTCGCAAAATGCAAACCTGGACCCGAGAGTACGCCGTGCCGGTCATGGAGGCACGCAGAACCTCTCAGGCCAAAGCGCTCCGGGTGCTTTCAGACAACCTCAGCCTCGAGACTTCACTGTTCGATGACATCCAAGCCAACCTCGACCGTGCCCGCACCGACGTGCAACTCGAACTCGAGGTCCAACGCGAGCAACGTGGCCGTGAATCGACCGGTTTGCTGTGGTTGACCGCCATCTGGATGATCGGGGCGCTCGGCCCATCGATTCTGGGCTGGTTCCTGGTCACGAGCCGTGTTTCAGACGCGCTCGAACGCCTCGAGACCGCCGCCAACAAACTCGCTGAAGGCGACCTGAGCGTGCGCGTCAACGAATCTGGACCGCTCGAGGTGCAACGCCTCGGCCTGAGTTTGAACAACCTGGCCGATCAACTCGAGCTTTCACGGGCCGATCTCGAATCACGCAACGATCAACTCGAACAGTACGCCTCGAGCCTCGAGCGCAGCGCCGTCTTTGAACGCAGCGTCGCCAAAGCCCTGACCGTCTTCACCTCGAGCCGTGACCGTGCCCACACGCTGCAAGAAGTCATGCACCTGCTCGCCATCGACCACGGTTTTGAAGTCGGTGCGATCTACCGTTACCTCGAATCCGACCAACGCTTTGAACTGGCCGTCACCCGTGGTGGCGTGCGCGGCCTGCAAGACCACTTTCACCTCGACGATGGTCTGGTCGGACAGGCCGTGCTGGATCGCCGCACGATCATCCTCGAGGATGCACCGCTCTTGACGATTCAGACCGGGCTGGCGCAGGCCCCAGCGCGATTCACGGCACTTGTGCCAGTCTTGTACCAGGACCGGATTATCGGGGCGCTCGCGCTCGCCCACACGCAACGCCCGGACGCCAGCACGATTGGCTTCCTCGAGCAACTCGCCCAACAACTCGGTATTACCTTGCAAAACTTGGAACAGTACGCCAACCTGCAACGCCTGTCGCTCGAGTTGCAAGCCCGCCAGGACGAGATCGAAGTCAAAAACCGTGACCTCGAGCGGGCCGACCGCCTCAAGACCGAATTCCTGGCCAACATGAGCCACGAGTTGCGCACGCCACTGAACGCCGTGATCGGCTTCTCGCAACTTTTGGAACAGCAATACTTCGGCGAATTGAACGACAAGCAACTCGAGTACATCCACGAAATTGAAGGTGCGGGTGGGCACCTGCTGGACCTGATCAACGACATCCTTGATCTGTCCAAAATCGAAGCTGGCCGCATGGAACTCGAACTCGAACGCCTCGAATTGGCCGAACTGCTCGAATCCTGCGCTCGGCTTGTGCGCGAACGCGCCACCCGCGCCGGACTGGACTTGACACTCGAGGTTGTACCCGGATTGTCTGTGAGCGGCGACAAACGCAAACTCAAACAAGTGATCGTCAATTTGCTTTCCAACGCCGTCAAATTTACACCCAGCGGTGGTCGAGTGACCCTCAAGGCGCACCCCTTGCGGCGCGGCGCGGACGTGCGCGACGGCGACATCGAAATTAGCGTCGAAGACACCGGTATCGGCATTCCACTCGAGGATCAAGACCGACTCTTCACACCGTTCACCCAGGTGGATGGCTCACTCGCCCGGCGTCACGAAGGCACCGGTCTTGGCCTCGCGCTCTCCAAACGCCTGACCGAACTGCACGGCGGTGTGATCGAAGTGCGCAGCGCCCCCGGACAGGGCAGCACCTTCAGCTTGCGCCTGCACGCGACCGTCAGCGCACCAGAATTTGTGATGCCCGAACCGATCCTCGAGACCAGCCGCGAATCTGACCTGAAACGCGAAACGTTCAACCCTCAGCCTGAACTGGTACTCGAGAACACGAACCGAATCGACGCCAACCGAATCGACACGGACCGAATTGATACGAACGCACCGTTGATCCTGATCATCGAAGACGACACCATGCAAGCCAACGAAATTGCAAGCCATCTTCAAGCCGCCGGATTTCGCACCGCCCGCGCCCACGATGGTCAGCACGGATTGGAACGTGCTCGAGAATTGCAGCCCGTGGCGATCACGCTCGACATCGTCATGCCGAACATGGACGGCTGGGCATTCTTAGAAGAACACCAAAACGATCAGGATTTGCGCAAAATTCCAGTGATTGTGGTCAGCGTTTCAGCCGATCTCAAAGGCCGCACGCACCACGACCTGACCCCAACGATTTCCGGCACGGTCCAAAAACCCGTGACCCGAGAGGCACTCATGGACGCAATCATCAAGATTGGATTGCCGCAACCACGGTCCTCTACTACAAACCCGGCGCAACCAGAAGTTGAGGAAGTCCAAGTCGTGCAAATCCCCAGCCGAGACCGTCGCAAAAACCGTCGTCCCGGACCGTGACAACCATGACCGCTACTCGAGTTCTTGTTGTTGATGACCACGCCACCAACCTGCGATTGATCACAGGCGTGCTCGAGTCACAAGGCTATTCGCACCTGACCGCCGACAACGGTGAGGCTGCACTCAAAATGCTCGAGCAAGAACCGTTTGAACTGGTGTTGCTCGACATTCAAATGCCCGGTTTGTCTGGCACCGAAGTCGCCAAACGAATCCGCGCCAATCCCAAAACCTCGAGCCTGAAATTGATCGCCGTGACCGCACTGGCCATGCCTGGCGACCGCGAGGAAATCCTACGTGCCGGATTTGATGGCTACGTTGCCAAGCCATTCAAGATTCCAGAATTGCTCGAGGTTGTTCGAGCCGTGCTCACGCAACCAGGCTGATTATCTGAGAGTCAAAACTTGGCTTTCTGGATTTCCGACTCACTCGAGAAAGGATCTCTCTGAGAGTGTTTTCTGAACGGGCCAAGATTTTGACATGCGTAACTCCTTGTCAGGAGGTACTTAACGTTGCCCGCGCTGATACGGAATGCCCAACGCTTCCGGCGCGGCATTCCTCGAGCCCTTGCGTAAGGCCGTCAAACTGAGGGCCAGAATCACCATCGCGTAAGGCATCAGGTGCAAAATCTCGGGCGCAATAAAATCTTGAAGCCGAAACTCGAGGTGAATCAAAGCCCCAAAAAACAACGATCCGGCGAGTGCCCCGAGCGGATTCCAGGCGGCAAAAATTGCCAAGGCCAAGGCGATCCAGCCGTACCCGGAGATTGT
>JAYURE010000596.1:0-3951 GCA_043756345.1 Deinococcales bacterium
GTGCTGAACAACAAATTTGATTTCACGATCAGGGTACGGTCCGAGCGCAAACTGATCTCAAGAAAGCGAACGGGAAACACCGGAGGCCAAATGAACCAAAACGAACACGCTCGAGATTCCAAACCTCAAGCCCACCCGCAAAAAGGAGAACAACCATGAGCAAGCAAACCAACAACAACGAAGTCCAACCCGCAGCCCTCGAGATCAAAGGAGGAACCACCATGAACAAAGTCATTCGCAACAGCCTGACCATCACCGCCTTCACCGCCCTCGCCCTCGTCTTCGGAGCCTGCTCACAACCAACCGCTGACCAAACCACCGATCAATCCCACATGCCAGATAAAACCACCGCCATCGAAATCACTGCCGAGACGGGTTCTGACACTGCCGCCAGTGCCGAAGACCTCGCCGATGTCAACGCCGTCGATCCAGCAGCCAACTCGAGTGAACAACTACAAGTTCAAGGTGGCGACAAGGTTCCTCCAGTGCTGACGTACTTCTACCCAAGCGACGGTGGGTACGGTAACTACTACTCCTGCATCTACATGGATTTCAGCGAGAAGATGAAACACGATACGGTCAAGAAAGCCTTGAAAGTCGTGGTCACACCCTCGAGTGGCGCATCGTTCAAACCCAAAGGCATCTGGTACTGGTACTACGACTCGAGCACAAAACACGAATCGGCCTACTTCTGCCCGAAGAACTACTTGCCTTCAGCAGCGTTGGTCAACTGGAAGATTGGTCGGGATGCGAAAGATTTGGCGGGCAACAAACTGTTCGCTGGCAAGAACGCGAGCTTCCAGGTGTACTGAAACAGAACCGCAACCTTAAAACCCGAGTGATCCCCAATCCTGACAAATGGATTGGGGATTTTCCATGCAACCTCGAGCCAAACCATTTCTTCAGGCTCGAGCTTGGTTTGCAACAGCGGTGTCCAGAATCACGATCTTCTGCCAGATCTTGCTCGAGAGTCCAGTCGTCAGGCTCACGACTTCATTGACTGAGGCCTGCACTTGCGGGTCCGGCAAATGCTGCACGTACAATGCGGCCAGCTTGCTGGTCAGTGACAGCAACTCCGAACAGTAATCCAGGTAACGCAGCAACTCGAAGCGCGTCATGCTGCGTTCCGGCGAGGATGGCGTGTTCGGCACGTTTCGCAACAGGTGTTCGGGGTCTTTGGTCAGTTGGTGCATGTCCACCACATGCGCCAAACTCCGAAGGCGATGCACGGCTTTCAAGGCCCGAGAGCGTTTGACGCGGGCCTCCCACCCGGCCAGGAAAAACACCGCGAGCGCCACGAAGATCATGTCGTTCACGGCGGACTCGAGCAGTGGGACGAGTTGTGTGGCCTCGGCGAATTGGGAGGGCCATTTGATGTTGAACAGGGTCACGGCAATCAGCAGGATCAACCCGGCAATCAATGTGCTCGAGAAAATGCGAATCGGCCAGATTGGACGCTCAAGCGAGATGGCTTCAAGGGATGCGATGTTTGCCACGCCGAGCAATTCTTTGGCGACCCCGGCAAGGCTGGCGTTCGGGAAGCGTTCGACGATGCGCCGCTCGAGCCGTTCGAGGGTTTCAACGATGCGGCTGGCGTCCAGGGCGGTGTAGGGCACGGGTACAGCGTAAACCATGCACAGTCAATCTTGGCGGCTCGAGCCGGTTCAGTCGGGTAAACGCCAAGTGAGCGAACTCAAATCCATTCTTTTGTTTTGAGTTACGCTGAACCATGAGCCTCACTGATAACGAGTTCGTGTTCGAGGTGAACGGTGTTCGCCATTGGGTGCGTGTGGCCGGAGTAATCCACAACACGATTCCGCTCGTAGTGGTGCATGGTGGTCCTGGCGGCATGGTCTACACGCTCGAGCACACCATCGGTCCAAAACTTGAATCGTTCTGTACGGTCGTCTATTACGAGCAGCGCGGCTCGGGATGATCCGAGGCGGCGCTCGACAAGGATTCTTACTCGGTTCTACAATTGATCGCGGATCTCGAGGCGTTGCGGTTGGCGTTGAACCTTGGGCGCATCAACCTGTTCGGCTTTTCATTCGGGGCGGAGTTGGCACTCGAGTACGCGGCAGCGCATCCGAATGCCGTGAATCGCGTGGTCGCGTCGTCACCGGGCAGCATTTTTGGCTCGAGGGTTGAAACAGTACAACTCAACAATTTTGAGAACGTGGCACGAGGCGAAGTGCTCGAGCAGATTCGAGGAATTCGGGATCTCTTGATCTCCACAGGGAATCAACTGGATCGAATTTGGCAAATTGTGGATGCACAAACCGTTGACAAATTGCTGTTTCAAGATGCAGATACGGCAAAGCGAACCCGAGCCAATTGGAAAGAATTCGATCAGAGATTCACGGTTTCAACCGATATGGGTGAGCATCTCGAGTGGATCAATCGCTCACCCAGACACGCCTTCAACGTCTTGCCTCGAGTGCAAGCTCCGACGCTCGTGACATGCGGGTTGTTTGATCCTAACAGTGGCGTGGACATCAACCGTGATGTGGCCGCATTGATTCCCAACTCGAGTTTTGTGCTGTTCGAGCATTCTGCGTACTTCCCAGAAATTGAGGAACCTGAGCGTTCCGAAACTGTGATCAAAACGTTTCTCGAGATGTAACCATTTCATTTTAACAAATGCCGCAACCAGGTTTCGGGTGATTCCAGCAACCATTTCGCACGCCAAACGACGGCTGGGACGGTGAACAATTCTTTGGCAGTTGTGACGCAAAGTGCCGCTCGTAAAAACCTGATTGCCACCTCAAACACGGGGCTTTTGTGCAACCACTCGAGGGTTCGTGTTCCTCATTTTGAGGTTGCTCACACATTCCTCAAACTTGGCTTGCGTAGAACTGATCATGCGAATTTCACGAACCGTGCTCGTCATGGGCTTGCTGCTCTCGAGCCAAACCATCACCAATGCCGCGCCGTTGCCACGTTCAAGCGTGCCGGATGCGTTTGTCGCCAAACCATTCGAGGCGATCATCCCGACACCGCAGGATGCGAAATTCCCGAGCGGAACCCTGGGCATCGATGGCTTGAGTATCCGGCTTGAGGGCAACGCGCAGGAGTTGCAGAACGCGGCGCGTGACATCATCAACGAAACGCAAATTCGGTTGGGTCGGAAACTCGAGGTCGGATCGGGCAGCAAATTGATTCGGATTGGCACGCTCGAGAATGCAAGTTTGGCGAGTGATGCGAAAGCGAAAGGGGTCGCGCCGGACAAAAAAGAGGGATATGGCTTGTGGGTGGACTCGAGCGGTGCGGGCGTGATTGGTTTCGATGCGTTGGGCGCGTACCGTGGGGCGCAGACCTTGCGGCAACTCTTGACCAAAGATGGTTTTCGCTTCGCACAGATTCGGGATTGGCCCGGGATTGCGAACCGCATGGCAATGATTTACTTGGATCAGAATTCCAAAGGCATCAATGATTTGCTGGTGCCATTGTTGGGCAAATTGAAATTTTCGAGCGTCCTCGTGATGAGCAATTACGTGCAGTGGGACGCCAGCAAAGGCTTCGCGCATCCGGGCGGCGCGAGCAAGCTCGAGGCGAAACGAATTGCAGATTTGATTCGCGCTTACGGCATGGAACCGATCCCGCTGCTCGAGACGCTGGGGCACACGCAATGGTTGTTTTATGGTGGGCAGAACAAGGATTTGATGCAGGACCCGGAATCAAAAGACCCATTCGCGTATGACACCTTGAACGAACGCACCTATCAAGTCTTGCTGCCGATCCTGTCCGAGATTGTCGAGACGTTCAAACCGAAATTCGTGCACGTCGGGCATGACGAGGTGCGCAACCGTGATCGCTTTCCGGCCCGAGACAATGGCATCGCGGTTGGCTTCGAGAAGTTGTTTGTGGATGACACGGTACGATTCGGCCAGCGCCACGTCATGCCAGATCATCGTGCCAACATTCAACGATTTCAAATGGTCATGCAATCGC
>JAYURE010000597.1:0-11410 GCA_043756345.1 Deinococcales bacterium
TGGGCAAACGATATTGACTCTCATGCCGCCGCAACTTACAAAAGCCTGTTTCCGAACACTACGTTTGTAGAAGATGACATTCGTGACGTCAGTAACTTCCCTGAAGCTGACGTACTAATCGGTTGTTATCCATGCACCGGTTTTAGTGAGGGTGCACGTAGAAAGTGGCGAGATGCGAACAGCAATGAAGTACGTGAACGAGATCTCAAATCAAATGATAATAATTTTTTGTATAGGGAATACCTACGTGCACTTAAGCAAATCAGACCAAAGTACCTTTTCGTTGAGAATGTCAAAGGCATGATGAGTGCATCTGATGGATTTTTTCTCAATGAACAATTGAACGGTTTCAAAGAAGCTGGTTACATAGTTTCAAAGCCTCAAATGTTGGATGCTAGCCACTATGGGGTAGGTCAGACGCGACGACGCATGTTTATTGTTGGCGTGCGTGCTGATATCGCAAAAGACTTTTCTTACAAATTTCTCGAGCCAACTCATGGCGATGTGAGCGCAGGTAAAAACCGTGTCCGAACCCTTCGTGACGTGATTGGTGATTTGAAGAGATTCCCTGAATGGCCGGTCGGAGAATTCTCCGAGACCCCTTATCATGGACATTATCTGACCCGATCTCGAAAACGATCATGGGACGATCCAAGTTACACAATTGTGGCGCATGGTCATCATATTCCGCTTCATCCTATCGGACTTCCAATGAAGCGTATTCACGTTGATCTTTATGAATTGCAAGGCGATAAAAACAGACGGCTTTCGTGGAAAGAATGCGCCGCGATTCAGGGCTTGCCTTCTCACATCGAGCCCCCAGGTACGCTTATGCGTAAGTACCGTGTTATTGGAAACGCTGTTCCTCCAAAATTGGGGGAAACACTATTGCGACCAGTTGTTAACTTTGAACTTGGCTTGAGTCATTGACCTCTGGCTTTGCCAATCCTCGAGATCACCAATCTTCTCCCTGACCAAAACTTCCATTCAGGTCATGCTCGAGGGTTCAAAGCTGCTTGAATGCCAATCTCGAGATCAAGCGTTTGCTACACTGACCCCATGATACGCAGCCCATCGTTCGAGGAACTGATCTTGCAGGCCGATTCGATTGGCATTCGGCTCGAGGTGATTGGTGGCATGCCCGTCTGGGAGGCCAGTCCGGTGGCGTTCCATCAGTTGGAAGTGGATCGCATTCGCTCGAGCTTGAAAGCCCCAACGGACGGCGCGTGTGGTTGCGTGCATTTGAGTGACACGCTGTTCAAATTCCCGGATGGCTCACTCAAACGCCCAGACATTGCGTTGCTGTGTGCCTTGCCGCCGCGTGAAGAACTGACCCAGGCGCTGCGGGTGGTTCCTGAAGCGGTCGTCGAAATCATCAGCGAAGGTTACGAGGACAAAGACTTGCTGCTCGCACCAAATTTCTACTTGCAACATGGCGTGAAAGACGTGCTGATCTTGCATCCAGGAACGCTTGAGGTTTGGCATCACCGGCATGGTTCGCACAAAGGCTTCGTGTCACCGCATGTGTTCATGCTCGAGTGCGGTTGTGAAATCACGGTTTGATGATGGAATTGCAGTCTCGAGATCACCAATCTTCTCCCTAACCAAAACTTCCATTCAGGTCATGCTCGAGGGTTCAACTGCTGCTTGAATGCCGATCTCGAGATCGGGTGTTTGTTACACTTGGACATGCTTGAACTTCGTGTCATTGCCTATCACTTGAAGACCCTCGACGTGCTCGAGGACCGGCGGTTTGTCAGCAATGGCAATGAGGACATCACCCGTGCCAGTGACGAGATGAATGCCAAATATCCAGACCCGATGGTTGATCTTTTGCTGATGACGGATCTGAAAACACCTGCCAAAGAATTGGTTCGTTCGATGGCAAATGCATTTCGGAGATGACCTCGAGATCAAGCGTTTGCTACACTGACCACGATGACCACTTTCTCAAACCCGTTCGAGTTCGCTCGAGTGCAAACCCAAGCCCGTGAAATAGAGCAGATCGATTTCGCAGCGTTTCCTTCGCCTTGTTTCGTGCTGGACGAGTCTCGTTTGCGTCGCAACCTCGAGATCACCCGGTTTATGCAAGAACAATCTGGTGCGAAGATCATTTTGGCCTTCAAAGGCTTTTCGATGTGGAGCGCTTTCCCGTTGGTGCGTGAGTACCTGCCCGGTGCGACCGCCTCGAGTTTGAATGAGGCGATTTTGTGCAAGCAAGAATTCAACCGTGAGGTTCACGTGTATTGCGTGGCTTACAGCGACACGGAATTCCCGCAGATTCTCGAGGTGGCCGATCACCTTTCGTTCAACAGTTTCTCGCAATGGGAGCGGTTTAAGCCACAGGTGCAGGCATCCTCGAGACACGTCTCAGCAGGCATTCGCATCAATCCCGAGTACAGCGAGGTCGGCACCGATTTGTACAACCCGAGCATGCCGTTCAGTCGGTTGGGCGTAACACGCGCCGAATTCAGACCAGATTTGCTCGAGGGCATCGAAGGTTTGCATTTGCACGCTTTGTGCGAGAACAACTCGGATGTGCTCGAGCGCTTGATCGAAAAGTTCGAGGCAAACTTTGGTGAGTTTCTGCCCCAAATGAAATGGGTCAATTTTGGTGGTGGACATTTGATGACCCGTTCAGATTATGACCTCGAGCGTTTGATTCGGATTCTAAAAACCTTCCGTGAAAAATGGAACCTCGAAGTCATCCTCGAGCCTGGCAGCGCGATTGCTTGGCAGACCGGTTGGCTCGTCTCGAGCGTGCTGGACATAACGCACAACCAAAAAGACATTGGCCTGTTGGATATTTCTGTCAGTGCGCACATGCCGGACTGTCTCGAGATGCCGTACCGTCCGAACATCCTGGGGGCAGGTTTACCCGGCGAGCACAAGCACAAGCACAATTACATCCTCGGCGGTACGACCTGCCTGTCCGGTGATGTCGTCGGCGAGTACAGTTTTGACGCACCGCTCGAGGTCGGATCTCGGGTGGTGTTTGACGACATGATCCATTACACGATGGTCAAAACCACCACCTTCAACGGTGTCACACACCCGAGCATTGGGATTCTGCGCGAGAATGGCCAGTTTGATTTGATCCGCGAGTTCGGTTACGAGGATTTCAAAAATCGCTTGAGTTGAATATTGGCAAGCAAAAAGGCTCGAGGATTTTTCGCCTCGAGCCTTTCGTCTGGTTTTTTGCTTTACTTCGAGAGCGTGCCGATAATCGAGAACATCGGCAAGAACATGCCTGCCACGATCACACCGACAATGCCACCCAGGAAGACAATCATGATCGGCTCGAGCGCCGCCGTGAGTTGATCGACGGCCTCATCGACTTCTCGGTCGTAGTAATCGGCGATCTTGTTGAGCATCGCGTCCAACGCACCGGTTTCCTCACCAATCGAAATCATTGAAACGACCATGCCGGGAAAAACTTTGGATACTCCGAGCGGCGCACTGATCGGCTCGCCCTGTTGCACCGCATTCTTGGCATTGTCCAATGCCTCTTCAATAATCGCATTACCTGCTGCACCACGGGTGATCTCGAGGCTTTCGATGATGTTCACACCACTTGAGAGCAACAAGGAAAATGTGCGGGAGAACGAGGCCAGTGCCGATTTGGAAAGCAAATTACCGAAAATCGGAATTTTCAATTTGATGGCGTCTATGTTGTAACGCCCCTGCGGGGTGGCATAGTAAAAGCGGTAAGCGAGAACGGTGCCAATGATACTCACCAGCATGATGCCGCCACCCATCGCGGATTGCAGGAATGCTGAAGTATTCATCAGCACCTGGGTGATCAGTGGAAGTTCTGCACCCAATTGCGTCAGGATGCCACCAAATTGCGGCACAATTGTGGTCAACAGGAAGTACGTAATGCCGAGCGCGAAGACCAGCACAATCACCGGGTAGGTCAGTGCGCCTTTGATCTTGCCACGCAACGCGAGTTCTTTTTCCTGGAAATCTGAAACACGATCCAAAACCTTATCGAGCGTTCCCGAGATCTCTCCGGCCCGCACGAGATTCAGAAACAGACGGTTGAAGACCTTCGGGTGCTTCGAGAGCGAATCTGAGAATGGCAGGCCACCTTCGACATCGCTACGGATTTCCTTAAGGATCTTCTGGAAACCTTTGTGTTCGACTTGCTTTTGCAAAATCGCTAGGCTTTGCACCAATGGCAAGCCAGCATCGATCATGGTTGAAAGTTGTCTCGAGAAAAGCGCGACCGGTTTCAAGCCAGGAACGGCGTTGGCGTTGTCCAAGAACGGGATTTTGACATCACCACTCAGGCCTTTTTTGGGTTCTTCAATCGAAACGATGAAGAGGTTTTTCTCGCGCAGGGCGTCACGCACGAGTTTTGCGTTGTCGGCCTCCATGCTCGAGGAGATCAGTTTTCCGCTCTGATCGCGGACCTTGTACGTGTACGTCGTCATAACACGTAGTATAGGTGAACATGGGTCAAATCGATGGTCAAAAGTTCACGTTAACGCCCGATTTCAAGAGGCAAGCTTCATGAGTGCTGAGCCAGAATTAAGAGGCGCAGTTGCACCGGCGGATGTGGCCTTACTGGAGACGCTTTCGGCCGCGTTTTTGGCGGCGGGCAGGCCACTCAAACCGCGTGAAATCTCGAGTTTGCTGGGCTTACCAACTGAGAGCGTGCATCATTTGGTGGAGATGCTGCGCAGGCGTTTCACCGAGGCGTGTTTGGGCTTCGAGGTCGAGGCGGTGGCGGGCGGGTACAGGTTGATTGTCGCACCGGCGGTCGTGCCGCGTCTGGAATCCTTGCTTTCACCGCCGCCATTGCCGGGCCTCTCCCCTGCTTCGCTGGAAACCTTGGCGATTGTGGCCTACAAGCAACCCGTCACCCGTGGAGATCGAACTGATGCGTGGTGCCTCGGCGGGCAGCACGCTGGATACGTTGCAGGAACGCGAGCTTGTCAAGGTTGTGGGTCGCCGTGAGGTCGTGGGGCGGCCAATGCTGTTCGGCACGACTGAGAAATTCCTGCTCGAGTTTGGGTTGCCGGGCTTGGAGGATTTGCCCGCACTCGAGGATGAAGAGGGTCTGTCGAGCTTCCTGCGTGGGTGAAAGGGCAGTGGAAGGTGGAAAGTGCAAAGTGGAAAGTCAATTCAAAAGCTCGAGTTTGTTTTTCACCTTCCACTTTTCACCCTTGATCTCGAGACATCCGTCACGGCTTGGCCTTGATCTCACAGTAGGTCAAGGATTTGTCGGTTAGGCTTTCGTAAATGAAAACTGACACCGTTCCGGGCCGGACGCTCGAGCTTGTTTTGGCGCGGCTCGGGGCTCTTGGCGCGTTAACGGTGTTGAAATCGCGTTTCAAGCATTCGGGTTTTCGCCCCGGTCAGGCCGAGGTGGTCGCGGCGGCGCTCGAGGGGCACGATGTGTTGGCGGTCATGCCGACCGGGGCGGGCAAGAGTTTGACCTATCAATTGCCTGCGGTCGTTCGCCCTGGCGTGACGGTAGTCGTTTCACCCTTGATCGCTTTGATGAAGGATCAGGTCGAGGCGTTGCGTGCCAAGGGCATTTCGGCGGCGATGCTGAACTCGAGCCAGACGCTGGAGGAATCCAAAGCGGTTTTGGCGAACTTGAAATCCTTAAATTTGTTGTATGTCGCGCCGGAACGATTGCGGTCAAAAGACCTGCTCGAGCCCTTAAAACGATTGGGCGTGCAACGTTTGGTGGTCGATGAGGCGCATTGCGTTTCGAGTTGGGGTCATGATTTCCGGCCTGATTTTTTGCGTTTGGGCGAGTTACGGCGTTTGTTGGGCAGCCCGCCGGTTTCAGCGTTGACGGCGACAGCCACGCGGCACGTGCAGGATGACATCGTGCGGGTGCTCGAGATGAGCACGGATGTTGTGCGGATCGTGACAGGTTTCGACCGGCCAAACCTTGCGTACCGGGTGGTGCGAGTTCCGGGCGAACAGGCGAAGCTCGAGGCGTTGCGGTTGCTGCTCGAGAAGTCTGCCAAACCGGGCTTGGTGTATGTCGGCACGCGCAAAGAGGCGGAGGAACTTGCGGGCTTGTGTACGGCTTGGGGCTTGCGGGCCTCGCATTATCACGGGGCGCGTCCCGCCGCCGAACGCGACGGGGTGCAGAACGCTTTCATGGCGGGCAAGCTCGAGGTGGTGGTGGCGACGAATGCCTTCGGGATGGGCGTGGACAAATCGAACGTGCGTTTTGTGGTGCATTACCGACTGCCCGGCACAATTGAGGCGTTTTACCAAGAGGCGGGACGCGCCGGACGCGACGGCAAACCCTCGCGTTGCGTGCTGTTGTATGACACGAAAGACCGGCAGTTGCAGGAGCATTTTATTCAGAGCATGATTCCGTCCGAACTCGAATTGCGTCGCGTCTGGGCGTACTTGCATGCGGCCCGAGACGATCAGAATCGGGTCAGTGTGCGTCGTGTCAATTTGGACAAGAATTTGCAATTGCCTGGCGCGAAAATCTCGGTCGTGCTGTCTAATTTGAACATCCAAGGGGCGCTCGAGTTGCAATCCTCGGGGGCTGGAATGCTGGTTGCCAAGATTTCTGAAACCGTACCGGAATTCGACATGGCGGTGCTCGAAAAGTACCGGGTTCATCGGACGGCCTTGCTCGAGCAGATGTTGGAATTTGCGCGATCCAAACGCTGTCGTCGGCGGTTGATCCTCGAGTATTTCGGTGAGGATGTCGGTTGGAAATCGTGCGGTTCGTGCGATGTTTGCAAACCTCCAGCCGAGATGTTGGCACCGTGGGAGCGTTTGGCGCTCGAGGGACTGCTCGAGGTTGCTGACCTGAGAACCGATCACCTGATTGACGCTTGGACCGGCGTGCAGGCGCGAGGTCGCAAACCTGAAGTAACGACCGAAACCCGTTTCCAAAATTGGCCTCGAGACGAGTTGCTGGCCTTGCTGGATTGGCTCGAGGAACGCGATTGGATTACCGGCGCAAGCACCATCCCACGCTTGACCGATGCAGGGCGTGCTGCACTCGAGGCGAAACCTGTGCCAGAGGTTTCAGACGATCCGCTCGAGCGGTTCCGAGCGGGTGAACGCATCCCAGAACTCGCGCTGGCCTTGAACGTGCCGGTCAAAGACCTCGAGAAGCGTTTTTTGAAGCATTTGGAACGCCAGGAAATTCGGCTCGAGGAATTGGTCTCACCCGAGCTTCAAGTGCAGATTCGCACGCTGGCTGAGGATTTGGGGTACTCACCACTTGCCCCATTGCGTGAGGCATTACCCGGTGTGACCGACCTCGAGATTCTGGCAGTTCGCACCATCGATGATGCTTGAATTCAGGCGAGTTTACAACGGGCCAATTCGAGCAGGTGCCCATCATCATCTCGCGTTAAGGCCAAACTCGAGACTTTCCAGCGTTTGATTGGAACCTCGAGCTTGGAGATCGCCGCGAACAAATCCTCGCGCTTTTCTTCTGGCGGATTGAGCGCCACGGTCAGATGCGGCACGAATCCGGCGGCATCCAGACCGGCCAGCAACGGCTCGCCACCGACTGCCAGAACGAGATGGTGCGCCTCGAGCACACTGGCTGAGGCATCCACACCCAAGTACAAAGCATTCGGAAAATCCTGCCAGCCACGCAACTTCGCCTCGAACTTGGGCAGGCTCGAGAGTGTTGCGAAACGTTCGATCAAATCCTCTTCGAGACCAGCCCAAATGAACGGATAGCGCAAATTGAAATGCGGCTCACCGTAACTCGAGACACCAAACCGCGCTTGCGTCTCCAAGATGAACACCTCGAGCGCCTTCGGAGGCCAGGCGGTGATGCCGTAAACGCCCCTACTCATTGGCGCTGCTCATGGTTGTGGGAAGCCGTTCGGCGTTCGCATCGACACCCCTCCCCCGGAAATCAGACCATTTCATGAACCTTCTTCATGTCGCCTCAAAGTGAATTATACCGGCAATTTCTGCCAATGGCCTTTATCATGCAGCCGTGGGAATTCCCGGTACGTTGCTCCTCGAGCGATACCGCGTCGTGCGTCCGATAGCCTTCGGAGCCTCAAGCGTGGTCTACCTGGCCTTTGATGAATTCGGCGGCCCATTCGCCGTGAAACTGTTTCCACCAAGCCTTGCCAGTCGCGCAGACCGCGAATTTCTGGTCGGACACGGCCTGAACCACCCGAACTTAAACCCAGTAATCGAACGGGTCACACTCGAGGGTCAACCCGGCGTTTTAATGCCATTTGCACCCGGCAAACGCCTATCCGATGCGGTTCACGAGAGCGGCAATCGAATCTTCATGCAGGCGTTCGTGCAACTCCTGCGGGCTCTCGAGGCGATGCACGCCAGGCACATGGTTCACCGCGATGTCAAACCCGAAAACTTGATTGTCAGTCCGGGCGAGAACAACTCGCTCGAGGTCAAACTGATCGATTACGACCTTTCTGGACCGGATGGAGAAGTCTTTCGAGAACGGATCACACCCGGAACCGTCGCGTACCTCTCACCGGAGGCGGCCCAAGGACTTCCCTTAACGCCCTCGAGCGACCTGTACAGCGTTGGAGTGCTCCTGTTCTGGGGATTGACCGGACAACTCCCATTCGAGGGTGAGACGCGCCGTGAAGTCATGCAGGCGCACATCGGCAGTTTCCCACCCGTGCCGCGCACGTTGCGCCCAGATTGGCAGGAACACCCGCTGGATGATGTAGCCCTGCGACTGCTCGAGAAGGACCCGAAAAACCGATACCCGAACGTCAAGGCGATTCTGCACGAACTCGAGTGCCTGCCGGACCATGCACGAACCTTGCTGCCGATCTCCGGCTGAAATCTCAGGTTTGGGATTTAGAATTCGGGCATGAAAAACGCTCGAGTCGTTCTGATGACGCTGTTCGCCCTGAGTGGCATGATTTTTGCCCAATCCATTCCTGCAAAACAGTCCTCGAGCGATGACATCAAAATCACCGCTTTCCCGAATGCAATTTTCAAATTCCGTCAAGGCAGTTTGGAATCCAAAATCAGCTTGCAAGGCGACATCGCAGGATGCACCACAGGTTTCTATGATGGCTCCAATCCGAAAAGCAAACCCAGCGGCAGAGCGGCAACTACTCGAGTGATCGACATGATGTGGCGAGACCGCACCGATGAATCCCCCGTCAAAATCACGTTTCAAACCACGCTCGGCAGCGGTTGCAATGTCCAAGGTATGTGTGGAGCGGGCAGCGCCGTCACCGTTGTCTGGCTCAAGCTTGATCCAAAACTCAAAGTGGTTTCCAAAAAAGCAATCATTGTTCAAGATTGCCTGACGAACACCAGCCTAACGCAATGGGTTGGTAAAACTGGTGATGACGTATTGGACAGCACCGATCCGAAATTCAGGCTGCGTGAAGATAACCTCGAGATTGTTTTTGAAACCGAGGATTACAACAAGAAGCAAAAAGTTGTTTCGATCTTGCGTTACAGCAAAAATGCATCTCAAAAAGGATTGATCATCTCGAGCAAAACCTTCCCGATCAAGTAAGATTTCGCTCCGAACAGAATCGGGTAGAATCCTATCATGAGCCAACCAAACCTGTTCGACGATCCACAACCTCAAGAAACCGTTCAAGAGGTAACTCAAGAAGAAGCCACACCAGAACCAGTCATGCTCGAGCAGGCCAACCTCGAACAAACTGACGATGAGCACGGCATTCCCAGCGCGACCGAACCCGAAACCGGCCCTCGAGCCATCATTCCCAGCGGCAACAAAGCCAAACGGGTCATTTTGATCGATGGTCACGCACTCGCGTACCGTTCGTACTTCGCCTTGTCTCGAGGGCCGCAAACCTTGCAGACCAGCCAGGGCGAACCGGTCCAAGCGATTTATGGCTTCATGAAAACCTTGTTGAAACTGATTCGTGACGGTGCAACCCGCAAGGGCGCAAAAGACCATTCGGTGATCGTGATGTTCGATCCGCCGGTCAAAACTTTTCGCCACGAGGCGTTCGAGGGTTACAAGGCGGGCCGGGCCGAAACGCCAAGCGACCTGCCCAAGCAGATTCGCACGATCAAAAAATTGGTGGACCTGATGGGATTGCAACGCCTCGAGATGCCCGGATACGAGGCCGACGATGTGATCGGCACGCTGGCCACCCGCGCCGAAGCCCTCGGTTGTGAGGTGCGAATCCTGACCAGCGACCGCGACGCCTATCAACTCTTGTCCGATAAAGTGCGAGTGATCTCGAGCGACGATAAAGAAGTCACGCCCGCCGATGTCCTCGCCAAGTACGGTGTGACCGTCGAGCAATGGGTTGATTACCGCGCCCTGACTGGTGACTCGAGCGATAACATTCCCGGCGCGAAAGGAATCGGGCCGAAGGGAGCGCAGAAGTTGCTCGAGGCTTACGGTTCGCTCGATTGGATTCTGGCGAATCTGGACGAGGTCAAACCCGAAAAGGATGCGCAAAAAATTCGAGACAGTTTAGAAAACGTGATCTTCTCCAAACAACTCTCGAGGATTGTGACCAACATTGAAATGGACGCGCATTTCGATACGGGCTTCACACCGCACGTCAAAGAATTGACGACGTTGTTGCAGGAACTCGAGTTTTTAAGCTTCATCCGCGAACTCGGATTGGACGCGCCAGCCGTCGTTGCCAAACCAGTGCGTGTGCTCGAGACGAGCGAGTGGGTTGCACCGGACGCAAATGCCGTCTGGGGATTCACGCTGAATGCCGAAAATCCGGTCAGTGGAGAATTCACCGGACTGGCGTTTTCCAACGCTGGAAAAACCGGTGAAAGTCCAAGCCTCGACCTCGAGCCGTTCAAAGGAATGCACGTCATCAACGGCGCGGACGCAAAAAACCTGGCGGTTCACGCCATTGCCCGTGGCCTCAACCTCGAGCCTGGAGACGACCCATTGTTGATGGCGTATGTGCTCGATCCGAACCAGAACGAACCCGAAAAAGTCGCGCAACGCTATCTCGAGGAGCACTGGCCGAAAGACGCGGCGGGACGCGCCGATACGGGCGCAAGATTGCTCGAGAAATTGCCCGCGTTGTTCACGCCCGAACTGCGCGACCTCTACGAAAACCTCGAGAAGCCCGTTTCAAAAACCCTGGCACGAATGGAGGCGCGAGGCATTCGCATCGACACAGCATTTTTCAAAACACTTTCCGCATCGATGCTAGAAACGATTCAAAAACTCGAGATCGAAGTTTGCGAACTCGCAGGCGAAACGTTCAATTTGAATTCACGCGATCAACTCGAAACGATTCTGTACGACAAATTGCAACTCGCCTCCGGCAAGAAAACCAAACTGACCGGCAAACGCAGCACCGCCGTCAGTGCACTCGAGCCGCTGCGCGACGAGTACCCAATCGTCGCCAAACTTTTAGAATACCGCGAACTGATGAAACTGCGCGGCACGTACCTCGAGCCACTGCCGCAAATGGTGTCAACACGCACAGGCCGA
>JAYURE010000598.1:0-3935 GCA_043756345.1 Deinococcales bacterium
TCGTAGGGGCGAACTCCATGTTCGCCCTCGCCAGTACATCAAACGGGACCCAAATTTCTCGAGCCCAACATGTGTGCGAACTTGGCCCGCCACAAACTCAATGCGAACTCAATGCGAACTCGAGAAAAAACCTGCGGCGATCCTGTTCCTCGTGTGACTCGAGAAAATTTCTTGCGGGTGAGGCGGAGGCGTCCTCACCCACAACTCGAGGTGAGCTTTACTTCATGGCGTTGGCAAGTTCTTCGGTCGTGAAGTCATCGTTGGAATTCCATTTCGGGAAGGCGTAATCGCCGATTGAAACTTTGACTCTGGCTTTGACGGCGGCTTCAATGGCGCGTTTGAGTTCGGCATTGAAATCGGCGTTGACTTGCTGCATGGCGGGTTTGATGTCTTTGCGTTGCATCTGTCCGCTGGCGGCGGCGAGGATGTGGTACGCGAGTCCTTTGGTGACTGGGTTTTGTTTGACATCGGCGAGTTGTGGTCGGATTTTCGTGAACGATGGTTGAATTTTGACGTCTTCCGTGCCGATTTTGGCGAGTTGCGCGGCGACTCCGGTCATGGATTTGGCGCTCTCTGGATGAACGCGCAGGCCTTCGCCGTAACCGGAGTAACGCACGGCGGATTCTTTGCTGTGCAGGAAGCTGAAGACCTTCCAGGCCTCTTCGGGAAATTTGGTTTGGCTCGAGATGGCGTAGGCGGCGCTGTCGCCTGAGGCGTGCATGTACGATTGGCGTTTGCCGGTGGCGTTCGGGACGGGCACGGCGATCTAGTCGCTGCCTTCTTTGAATTTCGGGTTGGTGCTGGCCCAGGAGCCGGGGCTCCAGACGCCGCTGACGTACATGCCGAATTTGCCTTCGGCCAGCAGGACTCGAGCCTGTTCGTCATCGACGGCGACGGATTGTGGGAAGATGCTGCCGTCTTCGCGCATGTCGATGAAGTGGTTGAACCATTGGGCGAAGGCCGGGTGATCGAACGAGAAGCGGCCTTTGCGGTAATCCAGGCAGTTGGTGATCCAGTCGCAGGTCACGCCGGACCAGAGTACGCCGGTGGCGATTGTGGAGAGTGCGAATTCGCCCTGTTTGGCTCCGAAGCCGAGGCCGTAGGTTTTGCCGCCAGATTTTTGGGTGATTTGTTTGGCGAATTTACGTTCGTCTTTCCAGGTTTTTGGCACGAGGATGTTGCCTTTGGCATCGACCAGTCTGGCATCTTTGAAGACTTTGAGGTTCAGGAACATGTAAAAGCAGCATTGTTGGAAGCCGTCCCATGGCGCGGAGTACACTTTGCCGTCAAAGATGTTGCTGCCGTCGGCGAAGGTGCCTTTGGGGAAGGTCGCCATCCATTCTTTGCTGGCCCATTTGTCCAACGGCAACGCCCATTTGCTGTCGAGCACCGCTTTTTTCCAGGCGTCGCCCTCGCCGAGCACGGTTGAGAAAATGTCTGGCGCGTTGTTGGATTTGAAGGCGAGCGCGATTTGTTGTTGGTATTGATCTCCGACCAGCGGGGTCAGTTCGACTTTGATGCCGGGGTTGTTTTTTTCAAAGATGTCGAGTTCTTTGCGGATCGATGGGGCTTGCGAAACCATGTGCGTCCAGATTTTGATGGTCACGGCGTTCTGGGAGGGCACGTTGGCGGTGCCCATCACCACGAGGGTTCCCAGGGCGATCATTGCGAATCGTTTCATACTTCCTCCTCGAGAATCTTGGCTTGATCGTGTCGAATTCGGGCTCGAGCCCGTCCTGACCTTGGGGAAATTCGGTGCTTGGAGGGAGTTCGAAGGGTGCTTAAGCGTGGTTTGGAGATACTTCGGATTCGCAGTCGTTCAGTGTCATTTTCTGAATGCGTATTCAGATCGTATTCAGGGGCTAAAAAAACAGAATGGCCTCACCACCATCGGGTAAGCGCGGGAAATCGCATTTCGGGGTTTGTGCCACCACTATAGTCACAGCTTGAATAAACTGTCAAGTCTATTCTCGAGTAGGACGCTGAATTTCGGGCATGATCTCGAGCATGGATGAGTACGATCTGGCAACTTAAAAAGCAAACAATCGCGTAAAACACACGAAAAAATCGAAACCTCGAGATTCAAACACGCACCAATTTCCGTTCCAGGCCGTTAAAATTCTCTTGACTGCGCATTCAAATGGTGGAATACTGAGTCAACCTCAAACTCAGCTTACCGAAGAGGAATCCCGATGCCCGCCAACAAACCTATTCAAGACAACGCCAACCAAGCCAAAATCGCTTTAGAGGCCCGCGTCTCGCAAAGCACCGTCTCGCGGGTTTTGAACGACAGCACCGGCGTTGATCCCGAAAAAAAGCAACGGGTGCTCGAGGCGATCAAACGCCTCAGTTACCGTCCGCACGCGTTGGCGCAAGGGCTGGCTCGCGGGCGCAGCATGAGCATTGGTGTGGTCACACCGCACATTTCGAGTCCGTTCTTTTCGGAAATCATGGGCGGCATCGAAGAGGGTTTGCGCGGCAGTCAGTACCATCCGATTTACGCGAGTGCCGAAATTGGTGGCAGCAACAGCAGCGTTGTGCTCGAGGCCATCGAACTGCTCGTTTCGCGGCGCGTCGATGCGTTGATCATTTTGCAGACCGATGCGAAATCGGAATTTCTGCTCGAGCTTGCCGAACGAATGCCGGTCGTCGTGGTTGCCAGGATCGTCGCGGGCATCGAAGCGCAATGCGTCAGTTTCGACAACGAGGGCGGCGGGTATCTGGCCACCAAAACATTGCTCGAGATGGGTCATGCCCGCATCGCCCATATCAGCGGGCCGCACGATTCGCAAGACAGCATCGACCGTCAGAACGGCTACCGTAGCGCACTCGAGGAATCTGGAATTGCGTTCGATCCCAACCTGGTTTTCGAGGGTGATTTCCTCGAGCAATCCGGGTCGCTCGCCATCACCGCGTTTTTGGCCCGAGGCCAGTTGTTCACCGCCGTTTTTGCCTCTGGAGATTTGACCGCGTATGGGGCGCGACTGGGTTTGCACCGTCAAGGGTTGCGCGTGCCCGAAGATGTCAGCCTGATCGGGTTTGATGATTTGCGCGACTCGAAATTTTTCATTCCACCGCTGACCACGATTCGTCAACCGACCATCGATTACGGTGTCGCCTCGGCGCGGGCCGCCCTGAATTTGCTCGAGGGTCGAGCAGCAAACATTCCCAAATTTATTCCAGAATTGATTCGCCGTGAGAGCGTCACCCCGATAGGCCGTTCGCGCAGCAGCCTCGAGTTGGCACGTTGATTGCGGGCGGATGGGAAACAAAGTGGAAAGTTCAAAGTGGAAAGTTCAAAGTGAAAAACCAGTCACCCGTAGGGTGCGCCGTGCGCACCATCCGACTCGAGCCACCCGACGCTGTGCACGCCTCGGAGTGTATATGTCTCGGAATCTGTTTGTCTCGAGTTCTCAAATCACGCACCTTTTAATCCAGATCGGCGAGCATCAATTCAAATGATTTTCTGAGCCTACATTCGCCTCGAGCTTTTTTCGGCCATCACAACCAGGGTGGTGGCTTTCGCATTTTCGGATGTGATCTCCCCTTTCATCGCGGGCAATTCGCCGCCTCGGAGGATCAGACGTGAACGCTTGAGACTGTTCAATCCCAAGCTTATAGCGCTCCACCGGTAAAGTATTTTCGTGCGAGTGCCACGGCATCCAGTCCGATTTGCTTGCCGAGTTTTCGACCCGTCAGGTCGTCCGGTTCGATGTGAATTCCGCCCCAAATTCGGGATTGTCCGGCCTGATCTGCGGCATCGAAATACGTCGCGTATTGCAGGCGAACTTCATTGTTCGGGCTCGAGTCGATTCGTAAAAATCCGGCTGGGATGACCACCTCGAGCATTCCGCCCGGAAAGAAGGCGCTGCCGGTCAGGTCGGTCATGACTTCGGCGGCGGCTCGGCTGAAGGTCGAATGGCCGGAGACGAATC
>JAYURE010000599.1:0-3921 GCA_043756345.1 Deinococcales bacterium
GGCACGGCCTCGACACCTACAGCAGGACCGTACAATTTGCTGCTCGAGACGGCAACCGGCCCACGCCAGGTTTCTTTTGAGACGCACCATGTCACGCACGAGGATGGCACTGGAAAAGTCTTCGACAAAGCGCACTTCAGTTTCACGATGCCCGATCCGGGCAGCATTTCCAAGTTGACCATCACAGAAAACAACATCTTAAAACTCGAGCGAAGCGCAGCCGGAATGCTCCGCACGCAATCCGTGCAAGCGAACATTCAGCCGATCACAGTCAAACGCACCGGCTCAAGCGTGACGGTGACATGGGACGCCAAGGCGTACTCGAGCGTGGCAGTTGCGCACATCGCGCCGGATGGGACGCGCACGACGTTGGCATTGGGACTGACTGGCGGTTCGGCAACCCTCGAGTTGGGCGCGTTGGGTGCTGGGCAGTTTGAAGTCAGCGCATCGGATGGTTTGAACGGCATCAAGCAACGGTTCTGAGTGGGTCACTTGCCGTGAGCATCACCTCTCGAACCATCACCGACACCATCGCCCCAGAACCACGCAACGACCGGCGCTAACAACGGCGGAAGTGGCATTCATGTCGTTTATAGCGGTTTGCAAGCCAGAGAAGGCTTTTGGCTCGGGCCATAACAATGGATGATTGCGGAACTGTGGCATTCTGCCATCTCAATCCCACGCTCGAGCATCGCTGCCTCGAGCCAACGCAGGCTGACGATCACGTAACGACCGTCACGCCTGCCAAGAAGTTTGGGGCGCAGCAGGTTCAGCAGGTTGGACCACCGGGTAAGGGTTAGCATCGGTCAGGTGTTTTTTCAGGGGCGCAAGAATGGAGCGCGAAAACGAAAATCGGCGTCAGAGACTAGATTTACGGTGCATCCTCGAATCATGCTATCCGTAGGACCTGTCATTCTCTGTCGGAGCATCTCGAGTTCATCTGACAGTCTTTGGCCAGCTTACCCATTTGAACTTTCTTGTGGGGCCAGAGGAATCACGTTCCGCAAAATTGACCCTATGCCCTCGAGGATTCGCCATCGGTTTGGAGGTGATCTCAATCGAGGTCGATTTTGCTGGATTCCGCAATCGAACTGATCGAATCGCGGTAGGTTCGTGGACTCAAACCGATGCGGTGCTTGAAGCGCCGACTGAAGTTGAGTGGGTCTTCAAAACCGGCCTGTGCCGCAACGTCTTGGATTTTCAATGACGTGGTTTCCAGCAGGTGTTTGGCATGGTCGATGCGAATGAACTCGAGGAATTCGTATGGGGGTTGCCCAGTTTCGAGTGAGAACAGGTGGTAGAGCCGTGATGGTGAAAGCTGACCGATTTGTGCCAGTGCCGCCAGTGAAAACTTTTGTTGCAGGTTGGCGTACATGTGTTCGATGATTGCGGCAATGCGTGGGTCGATGGTGCTGGCCGTGGTGGTCATGCTGTACTCGTCGTACATCAGTAGGGCTTTTTCGAGGGCATTGAGGGCGAAGGCTTCGCGTTTCGGGGTGGGGCTTCGGGCGAGACGGTTCATTTCTTTGAGTTGAACTTCGATTCTTCGGGCGACATCTTTGTCCAAGATGCGGATGCGCATCAGTCCGGGTGCAACTTCAGTCCAGTTCAGCAGCTCGAGCCAGCCGGGGCGCGGTCGGAAGTGCGTCCAAACGATGTTCCAGTATTCGAGGCTTGGTTCGACACCGTAGTCGTGCAGGGTTCCGGGGCGAACCAGGAGGGCATCACCTGCCTCGACGATGATTTCGCCACCGTCGAAACCGAAGCGGCCTTTTCCATCGATGGTGTGCTTCAAGAGCCAGTCTTCGGTGCCATGTTGCCGCCAGGTTGAGTAGCCGCGCCGTTTGATATGATGGCGCGGTGCGATCTGGCTGAAGGGAAAGAATGGTGGGTGCGGGGATTCGCGTCTGTTGGGCATCGGAGGCTCGGGGCGAGAGGATCGTACATGTTTGTGCGGGGCTTTGGCCCGAGGGAGGACTCTTTTTCAGTACTTTTCTCGAGTGTCGTGTCGCGGGTTTGTGGGCCAAGTTGTGGCCGAATTGAGGATCGTTGCAGGTCAATCTGTCGTGTCGAGTTTCGGCCAAATCCCTTGCGCGGCGCAGGGATTTGGCCCGAATATTGACCAGTGTAACCACCCTGCGCGAGACTCAGGCCCTAATCTGAGGTCTCAGGATTATTCTACATATTTTTGACGGTGGAAGCCATTTCAATCAACCCACCAGGGGACTAAGCTCGTGACCATCAAAGCCGATTTCGGTTTTCTGCCCAGAAAAAGACGTATGTCTTTTCTTCTCGAGATTGCTTGCCTCGAGTGGGGATGGGTCGCCGCAAAGTCGTGTTTTGGGACGCTGGTGCGCAAACATCCGAAGACACCAGCAAGCAACAATGCTCGAGGAGGAAACAAACATGAATCATTCAACACCACCGATACCCCAAACTGTACCCCGAAGATTCTGGTTGGTCGGAGCGGGCGCACTCACCTTGGGTTTGGCCGCGTTGGTTGGTGGTCAAGCGCAAGATGCCCCTGTGACGCTGGTCTACTGGACCCACGGTGCGGGTCGCCCAACCGGGGCTGAGCTTTACATGAAATCTCACCCGAACGTCAAAATTGAGATCGTCAATCAGGTGCCGGGATCGATCAACGAGAAGGTCCGTTTGGCCCGTCGCGCCGGTTCGGGCATTCCCGATGTGATCTTCGGAACCGCCGCCGAAACGCCCGAGTTTGTGCGCAAAGGGTTTGCGGCGGACATCACGCCGTATGTTCCCAAAGACATCCTGAAGAATTTTGCGCCCCGCACTTTGCAGCCACTGACCATCGGCGGCAAGCTGTACGGCATGCCCAACGATACGGGTTCGACCGGCATCTGGTACAACCAAAAAATCTTGAACGAACTGAACATGAAACTGCCGACCAGCTTTGATGGCCTGTTGGCCTTCAGCAAGGAACTCAAGGAAAAGCACCCCGGTTATTACATCAACACCACCTTCTTGTACTCGCAGTACGGCCCGAACATCTTTGCCGCCGTCGGTGAGCGTTGGTTGCATCGCGTCAACGACAAAACCTACGACATCAAAATCAACACTGCCCGATCCAAAGAGCTGATGGGCAAGCTCGTCTCCATCGTCAAAGACGGCGCTGGCTACCCGCAGAACCCATTCACCCCAGGCGCAACCAAGCTTGTCTCCGAAGGCAAGATGGCCCTGGTGCTGCTGCCAACCTGGTACGGACCCTACGTGCTTCAGTTGAACGAAGGCTCAAAGCAACCCGGCCAGTGGGGTTTCTACGGGACGTTGCGCATGAGCGACTCGGATCGTCCGAAGGCGGGCATCTGGGACGGCGGCGTATATCAAGTCACGACCACCAACCCGGATCTGGTCAAACCGGCGGCCGAATTCATCACCTGGGTGACCACCAGCCGCGATTACTACGCGGGCCGCGAAGCGGTCGTGCCACCGTACAAGCCTCTGTGGAAGGGCACGCCGCCAGTCGCCGCCTTCAAGAATGACGATTATTACGTCAAACCGCTCGCTCCAGAGTACGTGCGCGGTGTGCAACTCGGCGCGGCCTGGGAGTTCGGTCCGAACGATTCCTACATCCAGAATTACGCCGACACGAACTTCCCGGACATGTTCTCCGGCAAGGTTTCCGTCTCTGAGGGCATGGATGCCTTCCAGAAGGCCGTCGAGGACGACTTTGTAAAGCAGGGATTCAGCGTCAAGAAGTAACCGCTGTGGTTGCGGCGCGATCTCGAGCGATGGGATCGCGCCGCAGTTGTGCCAAACCCGCCGGATGCGTCACCTCGAGTGCTGAACCTTGAGAGATCGTCTCGAATCGGTATTGTTCACCGCTACACTGGTGTAACCCAAACCGCTGGGATGTTATGCGTTCGGCTCGAGAAAAGAGGATTGTTGAAATGGTAC
>JAYURE010000600.1:0-3920 GCA_043756345.1 Deinococcales bacterium
GCGATCAAAAAAATGGTCGGCCTCGAGAATGGACCGGCCTTAACGAGTTCTGCCGCGCTCGAGTGCATCAAGTCCCTGGGCAAACTGATCGACAAGCACGCCGATACGACATTGCAACTCAAACGATCCTGGTCTGAGGAGTTGTACGACACGACGCTCGGACAGGCGTGGTTTGAAAACGTGGACCCAAGCAAACCGTTCAGCGAACAGGGCGAAAAATTATTGCTGCGCGAAATCTGGGAAGAATGGAACAGCAACCGCAAAGCCAGCGAACGCGACGTGGACGGCTTTGAATTGATACGCGCTTTGTTTGCGTTGCAAGAAAAAGACTGGAACAGCCGCAAACGCCCGGAATCACTCGAGGCATTATTCAACAGTTTTCACGGCAAGCACGTGCCGAGCAATCCAGAAAAAATGAAGCACTCGAGGGTCACGAAGGCGATCATCGAATGGCTGATTCGCTTGCACCCAGTTGCCGGAATGCAAGACTTTATTTTGCAAGCTGCCGAACACACGCTTGCGTTGCTGCTGCCGATCCTCGAGACGGAATTCAAAACGTTGCCGGAAAAGGAATTGAAGAAGACACGCTGGGATCGCACCCAAGCCGTGCAATACGTCTCTGGCAATTGGGCCGGAGACGACCAGATGATGTTCTGGTTCCAACAGGCCGGACACGTAGGCATGATGACCTGGACCAACCCACAACGGGCTCGAGTTTGGGAATTGGTACACGCGATGGATTTGAACTCCACGTACCTCGAGTCTCGAATCAGTTACATGCCCGAAACGCTGCTGATCGCCTGGCAGGAGGGCAAAGCCAGCGAAACCGACGTGCTCGACAACCTGATCGGACCACGCAGTTTTGCGCCCGATTCCGAGGAACGCCATTTCGAATCGTTACGAACCTTAACGCAACGCAAAGCCTCGCCTCTGCTCGAGAAATTCCCGACCCTCAAACCCGTCTTGGATCGCGTGATCGACCGCGTGCTCGAGGTCGAATACAAACGTGGCGACCTACCAACCGCCGCGAGTGCCGCCGCGAGTTGCATCGCCAGCCTCGAGGGTTCCCAAACGCTGATGAGACTGCTGGTCGCGTTGGGCAAAACACCATTTATTCGTGGGTACAGCAGTTACAGCGAATCCCGATCCGGGACGTTCAGTTCATTGATTCGCAGCACCTTCCCCAAACAATCCGACACGCCAGAAGAATTTGCGGCAATGATCGAAGCGAACAAAATTCCCGAACAAAAATTGCTCGAGCTTGGCTTGTACGCGCCGCAATGGGCGAAATTTGTGGCCCACGCGACTGGCTGGGATGGCGCACGAGAGGGAATATGGTGGTTGCACGCGCACACGAAATCGAACGACTGGTACACCGATCAAAGCGTCAAGGACGGCTTCAAAGCCGAAATCGCCGAGCAAACCCCACTGACCAGCGAGGACTTGCTCGAGGGTGCAGTCGATGTGCAATGGTTCCAGAAGATTCACGCGCAATTGGGCGAGGCGCGTTGGAAGCAACTCTACGAGGCCGCGAAATACGCCTGCTCCGGCACCGGGCATACTCGGGCCAAACTGTTTGCCGATGCGATGCTGGACAAGTTGAACGAAAAAGAATTGCTCGAGCGAATCAGCAGCAAACGCCATCAGGACAGCGTTAGGGCGCTCGGACTGCTGCCGCTGGGTAAAGAAGCCGAGAAGACCACCCTCGAGCGTTACAAGGCCATTCAGGAGTTCCTGCGCACCAGCAAGAAGGCGGGTGGACAACAAAAACAGGCCAGTGAATCGCTCGCGGCCCGAATCGCCATGCAGAACCTGGCCCGCACCACCGGATACGCCGACCCGACACGCCTGACCTGGGCGATGGAAACCGATGCTGTCGCCGACCTGAAAGACGGTCCGATCAGCATCGAATGGGACGGGATCACGCTCGAGCTTTCAATCAACCCGCTCGGCGAACCAGAACTCGAGGTCAGCAAGGCTGGAAAGGTACTGAAAGACATTCCCGCCAGCCTGAAAAAATCCGAAGCCGTGATCGCCATCCGCGAACGCAAAAAAGAACTCGAACGCCAAGTCTCCCGGATGCGCTCGAGCCTGGAAGCCGCAATGATTCGTGGCGATCATTTTGCTGGATCGGAACTCGTCAAACTCTTTGACCACCCGATGCTGCGGGCGATGCTCAAAAACCTGATCTGGATGGTTGAGGGCGACGTACTGCCCGCGTTCGGATTCCCGGAGGCGTTCGACCCAGACCGTAAGCTCGAGAAAAACGATCCGTACAAAGGCGGCGTCGGCGCACTGTTCGATTACAACGGAGTCGATTTCGATTTCAAAGCCGACGACAAACTGCGCATCGCACACCCGCACGACCTGTACACACACGAGGTCTGGGCGCAATTCCAAGCCAGCCTGTTCGATCAAAGCAAACTCGAATCGATCCTGCGCGTCCAGCCGTTCAAACAAGTCTTCCGCGAACTCTACCCGCTCACACCCCGCGAGGGCGACCAAAGCGAATCGCTGCGCTACGCCGGATACCAAGTCAATCCCAAGCAAAGCATTGCGCTGCTCGGCGCTCGAGGTTGGGTCGCACGTTACGAGGAAGGCATCAGCAAAACATTCTTCGACGAAAACGTCACCGCCTGGCTTGAAAGCAACCAAGGTTGGACGACACCAAGCGAAGTCGAAGCACCAAAACTCGAGAAAGTTTATTTCACCAAACGCGGTGATTGGAAAAAACTGAAACTCTCAGAGATTCCACCTCGGGTTTTTTCTGAAGTCATGCGCGACGTTGATCTGGTCGTCAGTGTCGCCCACGTCGGCGGCGTGGACCCAGAAGCCAGCATGAGCACCACCGAAATGCGAACCGCGATGGTCCGCGAAACCTGTCGACTGTTGAAACTCGAGAATGTTCGCATTGAAAAAAACCTGGTGCTGATTGACGGGCAGTTGAACAAGTACAGCGTTCATCTCGGCAGCGGCACCGTGCATCAACTTCCAGGTGGTTACGTCTGCATTGTCGCGGTGCAAAGCCAGCAACGCGGACGCGTCTTCCTGCCATTCGCCGACAACGACCCACGCACCGCCGAAGTGATCGCCAAAGTCATGCTGCTTTCAAAAGATTCCGAGATTCAAGACCCAATCATCACGAGGCAAATCGCATGATGTTCAATAGCCTAATCTCGGACTCAATTCAGCAAAGACCCGAAAGATGACACAAGCCAGAGATGAAGCTCAGGCGCAACAATTCCTCGAGCATTTCGAGGCGCACGCGAACATCACGAAGTTCTTTGGCAAGAATCCCGAACGCAGCGAACTCGAGGCGTGGTTACTGGCAATTGATCCGAACGTGCGGGTGATACTCGAGCGATTGATCGCAGCCAAGATTCCCAGCTTGGTGCAGCATCTCGTCAAACGTTCCGAAGCCAATGGCGAGACGGTCGCGTTGCTCGGGCCGAAAATCGAGAAGGCGTTGCGTGAATTGCTGCCGAAATTGCGGGCGGGAATGCCGCTGGGCGCACCTGTGACCTCGAGCCTGAATGCCGACATCTCGAACGCAACCACCTCGAGCACCGAGGTGAATCCACCCGCTCCAAGTCTGTTTCAGAATGTTACGAATGCGGCCCGAAATTTGTTTCAAACCATTTTGCCAAACACAAATCAGAACACAAATCAGAACACAAATCAAAACACAGAAAACGATTTGGACAATCAGGCCGGACGAATGATTCAAAGCGTCTTGAACGAGGCACGCAAGCTCGAGACGCGCCCCATCAACCACACGGACCTCGCCAGTTGGCCCGAGATTCAAAGCGCAAATCCCGAGATGCAATCCCGAATCGTGGTCGAAACCATCAAATACCTGACGGTTTCTCGAGGCACTTGGGGCATGCTATTGCAACAAAACGATCACCTGCGGACATTGC
>JAYURE010000601.1:0-3916 GCA_043756345.1 Deinococcales bacterium
GCCAGCAATTGCCGCCAGGTTTGCACGGTCGTGCCACCTCCGGCCAAACGCAGGGTTGGGGCCTCAATACCAGTCTCGAGCAGCGCTTCAAATCCGTCACGGATGGCGAAGGCGACACCTTCAAATGCGGCCCGCATCAAATGGCCTCGGGAGTGTGAGAGGGCCAATCCAACCCAGGCCCCTCGAGCGTTGGCGTTCAAATGCGGTGTGCGTTCACCCATCAGGTACGGCAGGAAGCTCAGGTTGTTCGTGTGAATGCCATCAGTGAACGCCTCGAGATAGGCCGTTTCCCAATCCAAGCCGAGCATCGCCCGGACCCACTCGAGGGCCAGCCCAGCGTTTTGCATTGCCGCCATCGCGTACCAACCGTTCGGGGTCACAGCCCGGTACAAATGCGTGCGCAAACTTTTGTCGATGATCGCGGCATCTCGAGGGGCAACGATTTGCGCCCCGGAACCGATGGAAAGCTGAACCACGCCAGGAGTCAGCAGGCCGCTGCCGAACATCGCGGTTGGCGTGTCACCGCCGCCCATTGCAACGGGAATCCCGGCCCGCAATCCGAGTTGATTTGCCGCCGTGCCCGAGAGTGTTCCAGCGATTTCGCTCGAGCCTCTGAGCGGTGCGAGCAAGGACTGTGGCAACTCGAGGGTGTCCATGACATCCAAAGCCCAAGTGTCTCGCTCGAGATCATAAAGAAGCGTGCCGCTCGCGTCGGACGGATCGGCGGAGGCTTCACCGGTCAGTTGATAGCGCAACCAATCTTTGGGTTGCAACACCCATCGTGCCGATTTGAGCAATTCCGGTTCGTGCCGTTTCAACCACAGCAAACTCATTCCAGCCATGCCGGTCACGAGCGGATTGGCGAGCCGTTGCAAGATTTGCGGACTGAGTTTCTTGTACGTCTCGAGTTCGCTGCTCGAGCGACCATCGGCCCACAAGATCGCATCGCGCAAGGCTTGACCTTTGGCATTGCACAGGACCGCGCCGTGCATCTGACCCGAGAATCCGATGGCCGTGATATCAACACCATGACCAAGCTCGAGCGTGGCCTCTTGCGCAGCATTCCACCAATCGTTCGGATTGGATTCCGCCCAACCCGGTTGCGGCGCGTGAACGGTGTACGTCCGAGATGCCTCGGCAACAACTTGACCGTTTTCGTTTAAGAGAAGTGCTTTGAGTGAACCGGTTCCCAAATCTAGGCCGAGCAGCATCGTTCACCTCGAGCATTTTTGAACTACGGACATTTACTTCTTGAACGGATTCCAACCCTTTTTCTTCTCGGGTTCCGGGCGTTCCTCGGCGTACTCTTTGGCCTCCTGCTCGAGACCTCGCGCCAGAAAGCGAGCGAAGTCAGAACGGTCCGGCGGCACATTCGCGGGCAGGCCGCTATCGGGTTCTTCGTTGGTTACGGGCTCCGCGACCGGCTCAGGATTCCAAACCGGTGCAGGTTCGCTCGAGATGACTGGGCTGACCATCGAATTCGAGGTTGCATTGCTCGGGACTGAACTGCTCGGGACTGAACTGCTCAAGCTACCCGGAGCCGAGCCAGCTTTCAGCGCTTGCACCTCGGCCTTCAACCATTGAATCTCCGCCTCGAGTGGCGCGGTCGCACGTTTGATCTCGGCAGCAATCAGGGTTCGCAACACGTCTTGGTCCATACCAGGATTGTACGCATTATTGACCTAGAGAAGCGACCCTGCCCGTTAGGTGCGCGGTTAGGGTCAAGACTCGAGGTTCAAGTCAGGTTTCGTTACGCCTTGCGCAAATGCTCGAGCGCAGTCGAGTCTTTCGGATCAATCCCGTAGAGGATCGCCAAGTAAAAGCCGACCCACGCTCCCAAGTACCATAAGCCAAGCCCGCTCGCGTAAGGTTCGCCGGGTTGCGCCTCAACCGAAATCACTTCATCGACCCGAGACTCGAGCATTTCTTTGGCGATGCCCATGCTTTCATCCAAACCACCGAGCACGAGCGCGACCAGTGAATCGCCCGCCTCGTGACGCGCCTCAAAGCCGCTCGAGAGGACGGTTAAAGGGTTGCGCTCGAGCGGGACGCTCATGCTTTTGCCAAGCCGGGCGATGCTGACGTGCCAAGCCCAGATTTGTTGCGCATGTTCTGGCGTGGCGAGAATCAATGGCGTGCGCGTCCACAAACTCCAGGCGAGGCGTTTAGCAGGATTGTCGTTCGTGTGCACATCGGTTTTGTACTGCGCACACAGGTCGCGCAAAAGGTTGTCGGCGGCCTCGGCACTCGAGGCGTGATTGGTGGCGTAAGCGATGGCTTGCAGGTACGTGTACGTTGAAAGCGGCGAGGCGGGCACGATCTGATCGACACCGAAATCCTCGCCGTAACCATCATCAGAATCCTGATCTTGGGCGTTGGATGCGACCTGCCCAATCCGGTAAGGTTTGGAACCGCTCGCCTCGGAGATGATCGCGGCAACTTCGGCCTCGCCAAAATCCAGACCGCCAGCGAGCACAAATTGCGTGCCGTCCGAAACAACCGATTGGTCAATCCAAACCCGAGCGAACTCGGCGGGCCAAGCGCCCTCGCCAAAACCGACGATGCCATACGGTCCGGGCAATGCGCGAACCGGACCAGAGTAAGAACCGGGAAGCTCCTCGAGTGCTCGAGCGATCCAAGTGGTGTCAATTTCGTAACGTTCAAAAGTGTCTAACATCAGGACAGTCTACGTGCAAATTCGCGGGCAGGGTCAAGGGCAGTTCAGCCAACCTCGGCGAGCAACACACCAGCACGGTCACGGACTTGCACGAAACCACGCCCTCGATCTCGAGCCCAAAGCAAGAGTTCAGGCAGACTTTTCGCTTGATGGGTCGGAGCATCGCTCGAACCAATAAACGCTTGAAACTCGAGAATTTCGATTTCGGGAACACTGACATCCTCGCGCACGAAAGCACGAGACATCAGATCGGTTCCCACGCATACGACAAATGAGCCGCCGTCTTTTGTGCCACCTCGAGACTGGAAGTTTCCGCGACAATCTCGAGCGAAAGGTCCAAACCGTGCGTCACACCCGAACTCAAATACCGTCCGTTCGGATTCTTCACAACTCGAGCATTGACCACATCCAACGGTTCGTACTTCCAGAGTTGTTCTTGCAACGCGGGCCAAGTCGTGACCATCAGACCCTCGAGAAAGCCAGCCTCGCCAAGCACGAACGCGCCGGTCGAAACGCTGGCGAGGTAGCGCAAACGATCCGCGCAACCACGCAGGTAATCTCGAGTCACGGCATCCTTGCCCGCCTTCTCTGCGCCGGGACCACCAGGAATGATGATCGCGTCCACATCTGGTGCGGCCATAAACGCATTCGTTGGCGTCATCACCAGCCCACCCGCACCCTTGATGCTGGCCCGAGAACGCGCCAGGGTCGCAACCTCATAACCCTCGAGACCTGATTCTTCCGCGTAACGGTTCGCGGTGCGAAAAACCGTGATCGGCCCAGCCAAGTCAAGCTCGAGCACATCGAAATAGGCGAGCACGGCGACGTTCATGGGATCAGTTTACAGGCAGTGAGCAGTGAACAACCGAGTTTGATGCTGACTTCAGGCCATACGGGTAAAATCTCGAGCATGAAATGTCTTCTCATCGCCGTTGGTTTGCTTGGATGCGTCGCTTGCAACCAAAGTCGAATTCCTGAAGAAGGCTTCGAGCGCAATCCAAAAAGTGGGGATTCCACTGTTTTTGTCGGTCAAGGGCAGAGTTGTATTTCCGACATCGGTCAATTAACCCTGGCGATTAAGTATCCTACGCGCCTGCCCAAAGGAGTCAGCGTAAAAGCAATCTCCAATCTCGAGTTCATGCTAAGGACTTGGGATGAAATAACTTCCCGATTTCCAAAGCAACGACGCGCATCACGGCCCGGTTTCTCAAAATCGAACAGGGAAGTTATTTCATCCTG
>JAYURE010000602.1:0-3913 GCA_043756345.1 Deinococcales bacterium
AGACGTTGGCGACCCCTTGAACACCCATCAGTGCCGGTCGGATCTTCCAACGGGCCAGCACACCCAACTCAATCGGCGAGACTTCTTTCGAGGACATCCCAACCATCAACACGCGGCTGGTGGCAGACAAGGGTTGCAGGATCACCGGTGGTCTCGAGACGTTTGGCAACATGTGCGCCAGCGTCAGGCGTTCTTGCACCAACTGGCGGGCTCGCAGGATGTCGGTTCCAGGCTGAAAGATCAGCACCAGTGACGATAATCCCGGCACGGATTCCGAACGGATGGTTTGCAACCAAGGCGTGCCACTCAGGAGTTCCTCGAGGTTCAAGCTGATCAGTTGTTCAACTTCTGCCGCCGAAAGCCCAAGCGCTTCGGTTTGAATCTCAACGAATGGCGGGGCGAATTCCGGTAGCACATCGACCGGCATGTCGCGCAATCGGGCGATCCCGAACGTCATCAGGATCACGGCCACGGTCAGCACCAGGAATCGAAACTGGATGCTCGAGTTGACAAGCCAACGCATCATCAGATGGACCTCCTTTTCAGATCGCTGCCAGGTGTTTTGGCAGGTGGAAAACTCACGAAATGCCTCCGTTTCGCTGAGCATTAAATCGTTACTATGAATCGTTTGCGCGAGAAACAGTTTGCTCAACCCCGGTTCTTACAACCCCATGTCCTTCCTGCGATCTCTGTGTCCGGTGCGCTCAGTTCTCGAGTGCCAGGTGTGGCCTTCGAGGTATCTCATCAGCGCATCCAAACTGCTGAAACGAACTTGCTCCCGTGTGCGCAGGTCTTGCAGGCTGGCTCGCCAGTCGTCGGTTTCGATGCCGTTTCGCCAGAGTCGCAAGACCAGGAGCTTCTGTTCGTGCATGCAATGAGGGTATTGAGACCCCCGTGAATTTTGCGTGAAGTCCCGAACTGTGTGCTGGGCACGAAAAAACCTATCTTTGGTCTAGGGTGGCCGGTATTCATGCATTTATGCATAAACCTTTATCATTCTTGTTTCATACTCGATTTGGCTTTCAAGCCGTCTAGGACAGGATTCTCGGCGATTTGTCATGGAATGCCTTGGTATCGCGCACAAGTCGTCAAGAGGCAGGTCAAGAGACAGAAGGACTCAAGATAGAAAGTGTGTTCCATCACACAAAAAATATCATCCTGGCCTCATCTTTAGGCTAACCTCAACAAACATTCTCGATTTCGGGCCAGAGAATCAGCCAAAACCCTTGGGTTTCCAGTCTCGAGCAAACCAGTTATACAGATGCTTTTTCAACCAGTTCATTCGTTGTTGACACTTGTTTTCGATACGGGTGAAAGCAATCTCAATATCAATCTGATCTGCAAACAACAGGTGTCACCTCGCTCGCACAGAACCTTTCCTGAAAACACTCCTTCGGTCCAACAATCACGAAATGGGTGAGACACGGTGAAGGATTTTCTCGAGGCCAAATTGCTCGGAACCCCAGAACTGCGCTGGCAACACCAGACGTTGGAATTCATTCCGCCCAAATTGTGCGCCGTGCTGTACTACCTTTGCATTCAAGGAAAACCCGTGCCACGCAAAGAACTCGAGGAACTCTTCTGGGGCAGCGGCTCGAGCGAAAACCTGCGCCAAGCCCTGCATCACCTGCGAGCCCTGCCCGGCGCGGAACACTGGTTGCGCACAAGCCCCGAAGTCTGGGTGAACCTTCGCTCGGATCTGAGTGTTTTCGAGGCGGACTCAAGCGGAGGCCATCACCAACAGGCCCTCGAGATTTGGCGGTCTGTCCAACCACCATCCTCGGGTTCGACCATGCTGCTTCACGGCTTTTCACTCGAGAGCGTTCCAGCCTTTGACGACTGGCTCGAGGTCGAACGCGCCCGCATCGGCATGCTGTACCTCGAGTCACTTGAAAGCCGAGCCTTCGAGCTTGAACAGTCCGGAGCAATCAACGAGGGGCTCAAAGTTGTTCAAACCCTGCTGCACGAAGACCCCCTCAACGAAAGTGCCTACCGTGCCGCGATGCGCCTGAGTTACCGCAAAGGCCAACCCGAAATGGCCCGCTATTACTTCGAGCGTTGCCGCCGGGTGCTGCGTCAAGAACTTGGCACCCAACCGCTCGAGGAAACCGTGGCCCTGGCCAACAGTTCAGAGGTGGCCGGTGTATACATTCCACCTGAACCAACAACACTGCGCCAAGCCTTCGAGTGCCTGCCCGACCCTCGAGGGCGACACGGACAACGCTACCCACTACCAGCCCTGCTCGGCCTGATCGTGATTGCCTTGCTGTGTGGCCATTCATCACTGCGAAGCATCAGCCATTTTGCCCAAGAACACCCGATTGTGCTGCGCGGCCTCGGGTTTCGCAACCGCACCGCACCGGGCCGCAGTGCGCTGACCGCCCTCCTCGAGCAGCTTGATCCCCTACAACTGCGCGAAGCCCTCGAAGTGGTCAACGTCCTGCCGGAGACCATCAGGCTGCAAAAAAGCCCCTTTGACCTGATGCACCACTGGACGCTCGAGGTCCGTCAGCACCTGGATTCTGCTGGCAGCAGCGAATTGGATGGTTTGCTCGCCCGGCTTGGCTGGCCGGGATTGCAGGGCTGGATGGTTCTTTCAGAAGACGGTGATGGAACCCTGAGGCTTCGTTGATGCGATCCTGAAACCCAATGTGATCAGTCTCTTCACCAAAGGCTCGAGCTTCTGGCCCGACGTTCTGGTTCAAGCGCCGTCTCGAGCTTTGCGTGTCAAGACTGTCGATGATTTGGTGCGGTTTGTTTCGTTCAGTACAGCATGAATTTCAGAAAACCACGTCTGATACACCACCAGTGGTAACATGCGCATCGTTGTTTTGATGCCAAGCTGGGACATCAATGGCAAACTCCATCAGGAAGCACCGAATAGAAAAGGAAAACATGAAACGAATCTTGACCATCTGGACCGTTGTTCTCGCCGCCCTGATGTTTAGCATGCCAGCTTCTGCCGAAGGCGGTTACTTCGGCGTGCGTGGCGATGGGCTCATTCCTGTTGCAACCTCAGTTAGCGGATTTCCAGGTTTAATTGTGATTCCCCTGCTCGGCATTCAGGGTGGATATGATTTTGGAGACATCGCCGAACCGGGTTTTAGCGTGCGCGGTATCCTCAGAACCCTGGTGATCGTCACCGAGTTGAGCCTGGACGCCCTGTACCGAATCCCAACCGATGAGATGGGAGCAGGTTGGTATTTCGGTGCTGGTGGAGACGTGGTACTGGCTGCCCTCTCTGGACTGGGCAGTGCAGCATTGTTCGGTGTGCATGGTGTCGCCGGGTACAACTTCCCACTGACAGATACGGTTTGGGCTTTCGCTGAAGCAACGCCAGGTGCATACATTACCGGTGGAGGCTCAGTTTTCTATATCAGCATTGGTGCCGGGATAAACTTCCATTTTTAAGTCGTAATGCTCGAGTTTTCAACGTGCCAGTATTGATCATTCACCTCGAGTCCTATTGCAGCTCGAGGTGAATTTTGCTGTGTCCGGCAAGAAAGTTGGGATAGGCTTTTGAATAAATGCAAAGCGATTCTGCCAGCGTTCGCCGATACCAACACCCGGATCATCCCCAACTCGAGCTGTTGATCGAATTGTTGCGTACCGAAGCCCCGTCGTTACAGGCGGAGGAGTTCATGCTGGTGGCTGGTTCTCCGAATCATGATCCCCTGACCGACCGCTTCGTGCTCGAGGATGCCAACCAGATCATCGGATATGCCTGGATTGCCGGTGATCGCCCTGACAGAACCGACTGTTGGCTCTGTGTCGCGCCAGAACAGCGACGTAAAGGTCACGGCAGCAAACTGCTCGAGCACATTCTCGAACGCGCCTCACAACGTCAAGCGACTGGTCTGATGGCCTACCTGCCCGGAGACAAACCCGCCCTCGAGTTTGCCAGCCAGATTGG
>JAYURE010000603.1:0-11313 GCA_043756345.1 Deinococcales bacterium
CTTGTGCGCCATCACTTTGCTGATCGTCCCCGCTGGCCTGCTGAACGTTCGGGCTGAGAGAACATCCCCCAACTCAGGTCCGACCCACGCTGCCAACGGATCACTCGTTATTCCACTCACACCGGCCAAGGCTGCTGTTGCGACCGTCACGTTGACCAAACGCCAGCCGCCAGCCGCAACGGGTGCCTCATACTTGCGTTACACCGTGCAATCCGGTGACACGCTCTCGAGCATCGGTGAACGCTACGATGTCAAAATTCGTGAAATCAAACTCGCCACCGGCATCAGCGAAGATGCGCTCAAGCTCGGGCAAGTCCTGCGCATACCTCTGACCGTTGCGACCACCGCGAAGGCGCAACCGGCAACGGCGGATCGTTTGCCGCCGGGTGTGATCATTTACACCGTCAAGGCCAAAGAATCGCTTTCCAACATCCGCACCCGTTACGGCGTCAGCGAGACCGATATCATCAACACCAACCCGAGCCTCGTCAGCTTGGATCACCTCAAACCCGGCTCGAGGTTGATGATTCCAACCACGCAAAAAGGACGCCTGATTCGCCTGTCAAAAGGCACGAATTTACTGACGGTGGCCGCCAAGCTCGGTGTTCCACTGACCAAACTGGTCAGCGTCAATGGCCTGCGTGACCCTCGAGAATTGAGTGCCGGAGCCTTGGTGCTCGTGCCTGGAGTGCAAGACAAAGCCAACCGCGACCGTCTCGAGAAGAAACGTGTCGCCGAGCAACGCCATGAAGTCGTCATGGCTGCCCAAGCCGAAACGAAGGCCAAAGCGAAGGCGCAAGCCAAAGCCCAGGCTAAACTCGAGGCTCAGGCGCAAGCCAAGCTCGATGCCAAACGCGAGGCGCTTCGTGCCAAGCAACGGGCGGCAGTAGCGACAGCCCAACGCGCCAGCATTCGCGTGGTCCCAGATCAGGTCTCGAGTGTCGGCGGCTACCGCTGGCCGATGCGCAGCTTTCAGATCACCTCTGGCTATGGTCGGCGCAGCTTCTGGATTGGCCGCTCGAACTTTCACACCGGCATTGACTTAGCCGCCCGTTACGGCGCACCGATCTACGCCGCCAAAGCCGGGTACATCACTGAGGCTGGCTGGGGCAAGTTCGGTTTGAACGTCCGCATCAGCACGGGCCGCAGCGTCAGCAACATTTACGGTCACATGAGCCGCCTGCGGGTACGCAATGGCGAGTTCGTCAACCGGGGCGAACTGATCGGATATGAAGGTTGCACGGGCATTTGCACCGGGTCACACCTCCATTTTGAGGTACAAGTGAGTGGTGCGCCACGCAATCCCCTCCGTTTTCTCCCCTAAACTGGGCGACTTCACCACCCGTGAAGAACGCGCAGGGCCATCAATCCACGGTGTACAGCCAGGCCAGGACGGTTTGGCACTTCTTCTAGCGATGCCAGATCAACCTCTATCGGCGCTGCCTTCCGGCCCAGAATTGGCCTCGGAAGCTGATGGCAAGAATGAGCACTCGAGCAACGAGTCGAGGTTGGTGCTGCTGATCGACGATGATGAGGTCGTCGTTCGATTGCTTGAGCGGGCATTGAGCAGCGAAAATTACCGCAGCTTGAGTGTCAGTGCTGGTGGCTTGGACCTCAGTGTGCTCGAGGAACGTCCATTTGCGATTGTCGTGGACATCACCGTGCCGGACGTGGACGGTTTTGAGATCGTGCCCCGCCTGCGTCAGCATCCGCTCGCGCAGGGCGTGCCAATAGTCATGATGAGCACCCGCAGTGGCCTTAAGGACCGCCGTTCGGAGCGTGGTTTGCAGAATTTCTTGACCAAACCGTTTCGGCCCTCGCAGTTGCTGCAAATGCTGCGTAAGTTTGCTAAAGATGCAGAGGTTGATCAAGGCTTGTAAAGTAGAGTGAGATTGAAGGCTCGAGTCTAGTGTTGACTCGAGCCTTCTTCATATCTGTATCGCTCAATCGGCAGCGTTCGCATGACCGAAGCCGTGGTTCGAGCCGTCATCATGCACGCCCGCCATCAACAGGCCCAATTTCTCCTCGGTGGCTTCGCTGGCGGGCATCTCGCCCACAATCTCGCCCTCGTACATCACCAGGATGCGATCTGAGAGGCTCATGACCTCGCCAAGGTCTGCTGAGACCAGCAAGACGCCCAAACCCTTGTCTCGGGCCGCCACAATCTGTTCGTGAATGAATTCGATTGCACCGATGTCCACGCCTCGGGTCGGTTGGCTGGCGATCAACACTTTCGGATCTCGAGACAATTCTCGGGCAACAATGATTTTTTGCGCGTTTCCACCCGAGTAGCCTTTGGCTTGCAGGCTCGTGCTGCGTGGACGCACGTCGAACTCCTCGACCAGTTTGCTGGCATTCTGTTCAATCGCCTCAAAATTTAAGAGACCAAACCGTCCTGAGAACTCGGGCTGAATGTGATCGCCAAGGATCATGTTCTCGGCAGTGCTGTATTCCAGTACCAGCCCACGTTCGTTGCGGTCCTCGGGAATGTGGCTCACGCCAGCCTGACGCACGCTGCGGGCATCGTTGTGCTCGAGCTTCTGGCCCAAATACTCGATGCTGCCGGTGAAGTGCTGTAAGCCAGTCACCGCCTCGACCAGTTCGGACTGACCGTTGCCTTCGACCCCAGCAATACCGACGATCTCACCGGCCCGCACGGTGAAACTGACGTTGTTGACCTTCGGGCGTTCACCGGCCTTCTCGCGCACCGTCAGGTTCTTCAACTCGAGCGCCGCGCCCGCCGGGTGCGCCTCGCCTTTTTGGACTGAAAGGATGACCTCGCGCCCAACCATCATCCGGGCAATTTCTGGCGGCGTGATACCGGGTGTTGGCACTGTGCCGATCATTCGTCCGCCACGCATCACCGAGATCCGATCCGAAACTTGGATCACCTCACGCAACTTGTGCGAAATGAAAATCACGGCGTTGCCCGCCTTGGCGTAGGTGCGCAAAAACTCAAATAACTCTTCGGTCTCGAGCGGGGTCAAGACAGCAGTTGGTTCGTCGAGAATCAAAATGCTCGAGTTGCGATAGAGCATCTTTAAAATCTCAACTTTTTGTTGCTTGCCGACCGGCAATTCTTCGATGATGTCATCCGATTTTAACTCGAAATTGAACTGCTCGATCAATTGTGCCACCCGTTGTTGCGCCTTGCCGTAATCGACGCTGAAGCCCGATCCAGGCTCGAGGCCCAGAATAATATTTTCCGTGACCGACAGCGTTTCGACCAGCATGAAATGCTGATGCACCATGCCGATGCCCAATTGAATAGCATCGTTCGGGTTGCTCAGATTCACGCTCGAACCATCGACGATGATCTCGCCAGAATCCGGGCGTTGCATGCCGTACAAGATTTTCATCAAGGTGCTTTTGCCCGCTCCGTTCTCGCCGACCAGCGCGTGAACCTCGCCCCAATGCACCGCGAAATCAACATTGTCGTTCGCTCGGACCAGCGGAAATTGCTTGTTGATGGCACGCATCGCCACGGCATCGGTCGCTTTGTGGCTGCTCGAGGTGACAGAGGTTGCTGTAGGGGTCGCTGTGGTCATGCGCGGATTATCGCACCTTTATTCGAGGTGGACCAGTCTCGAGTTCGGTGCGCGATTCAGACCAGTCTCGAGTTCGAGTCTATTCGGGATCGATCAGTGGCCCATTCCAGATCAGCACATCACGTCCACGTTCACGAAATCCCAAACCGTCATAAAACTCGAGTTGACGCGGTTCGAGGTCCGGTTGCGTCAGCAGGTACAAGGCAATCACATCACCTCGAGCCCGGCATTCACGGACAATCGCCTCGAGCAAGGCTGTCTCGACCGAGCTTGGGGCTTCGGCGGGCGCGACGATGCCCGGCACGACATGCAATTCCTCGATGGTGGCACGCCAGCCCAAACGCACCGGACGTGCCTGGAAGGTCACGTGAGCGAAACCCAATGCCTGCTCGAGTCCCAACCCATCAGAGGGCTCACCCGAGACGGCCAAGTACAGCGTCGCGTCATCATCCGAAAGCGCCTGCTCGAGCAATTCCCGCAATAAACCCGGATTGCTGGCCGCCGGAGCACCAGGCCACTCCAGGCAAACTTGAACCAACGCATCCAGATCCCGCCTCAAGACGGTCCGAACCGTGAAGCTCGAGTCTTGAGTCCCAGCCTGTGGATTCTCAGCCTGATACTTCACAACTTCAGACGCTCGGAGCGCTCCACAACAAACGACCGCAGCTTGGGCATTTCATGCCGCTGGCCCCAGCCTTGATGCGCTGCTGAATGTTGACCGGCAAGACCACGTTGCAACCGCCGCATTTGCCACCCATTTTGATCGGCACCAAACCGATGCCGCGTTTGGATTTGCGCACGCTGTCGTACTCGCGCAGCAATTTGAAATCGATGTCCTCGGAGAGCGCGTTGCGTTTGATCATCTTGACGTCAAACAATTCATGGATCGCACCGATGCGCGTCTGATCGAGCTTCTCGAGCGATGCAAGTTTCGGCAGCAACTCGGAGAGTTCCGTGTCCAAACCCTTGATTCTCGCATCGAGCGCCTCCATGCGTTCGACCAACGGCAGCGCGTCATTCTCGAGTTCTTCGATTCTGCCCGAAAGCTGCATGATCACTGCTTCGTACTGCGATTGCTCTTTGGCGCTCATGGCCTGTTTTTGATCCTGACGCGATTTCTCGCGTTTGGCACTCAAGTCTTTGAGTTCCAGGTCGGCGCTCGAGTACTCGCGGCGGACCACACCGTGGTCTTCGCGGGTTCGGACCAAATCGGTTTCGAGCCGAAGTTTTTCCTCGCGGGCCGCTTTGAGGTCGGCGGGAATGCTGGCCTCTTCAAGTTTGAGGGCATCGAGTTCGCTGTCGAGTGTTTGCACGGTGTTTAAACGCTCGAGTTCAGTGCTTGCGGTGCCGGTTTCGCTCATCGTCTCGTATCTTAACCCCAATTTTTCGAGAGCGCCATGACAGACCTCGCAGGCCACTGGCAATTGTGGCTCGAGTTCAATGTTTTCCTCAGGATTTGCTTGGGATTTGCTTGGGATTTGCTTGGTGCAAATTCACTTCGACTCGAGATGAAAAAAGCCCGCGTCTCGGCAGGCTTTTTCGTTACAGGTTAATCCAGAGGTTGATCCGTCAGCGTTTGGCGGCATCTAAATCCACAGCACGAACCCTCGAGCGGTACAGGTACGGTCCGGGATTGACCGGTTGACCACCGATCCGAACCTCGTAATGCAGATGCGGCCCGGTCGAATTGCCGGTCGATCCAACTGCGCCCAACAGCGTGCCGATGCCGACGTTATCGCCGACCGAGACGTACATCCTCGAGAGGTGCCCGAACAGCGTGCGGTAGCCGTAGCCGTGATCGATCACGACGTGCATGCCGTAACCGACGTTTGACCAATTCGCCTCGATGACCGTGCCGGGTGCGGTGGCTGCGACCCGAGCGCCATATCCGGCGGCGATGTCCCAACCGGTGTGCCGCTCGAACCGTCCGGTGCGTGGTCCGATGCGCACGCCAAAACTGCTGGTGATTGGGCCATACGCGGGCCAACCTGCGGGCACGGCAGCTTCGCGCTTGAGCCTGCCCTCGAGCGGTCCGAGCGCCTGCTGCAAAGAACCTTCGGTTTGGGTCAAGAACTCATCCAGAGCACTGTACATTTGGGCCGGATCGGTGACTTCAAGATTGGCGAGGTTCGCTCCGCCGCGTGGCCTGCCGCTCGAGGCACGTTGCGGCACGGTGATTCCGGCACGGCTTTGAATGTAAGCGACCCGGTTCTCGAGATCCGAGAGTTTTGCCGTCACGCTGCGGGCCTGACGGGTCAAACCGGCGACCTTCCCAACCTCAATGTTCAGTTTCGCTTCGTAATCGCGTTGCTGCTTGGCAAGTTTTGCCTCGTAGTCTTTTTTCTGGCTGGCAACATCATGCTCGAGAATCTGACGTTGCGCCTCGAGTTGAGCGGTTTTGGTGCCCAGCGCGGCGTTCAGGCCAACGCTTCCGGCCAGCAGCATTGGAGCACCGATAGCACCGATTCCCAAGCTGATCCCGAGCAGTGCAGCGACGGCGAGGATGCCCCAGGCCAAACGCAACGGACGCGGCTCGCCCTGATCTGGAAGAATGAGTATGGTCCAGCCGCGACGTGATGGGCGTCTTTGGTTCCTCGACATGTTCAGACTCTCCGTAAGGCTTAATCCTGTAAGACTTGATCCTGTAAGTGCCGGTACTGAAGCCCGGTCCGACTGCTGGTGCGCGAATTCAACACCGTTTTGGACATGAGCGTGCTCGAGAAAAACGTCCGCTGAACACCCGTGTCAAGGTCCGCATGACGGCTGGAGCTAAAATCTTGCGGAATCTTACAACACGATTTCAAGTCTGAACAGGGTGTTTGCTTGGGACGGGTCACGCCTCGAAGCTTCATGAAGCATTGCCTATGCACAGCACGTTGAGATTGATCTGTCCCTGGGATGCTTGAGACTCGCCCCGCCTTGATCCGTTTTCTGACCATGACCCGAAAACCAGGCTCACAAGCTCCAGTGGAAGCTCTAACCGAGAATGTCCCTCGATCCAATCCCAATCCAATCAGCCCCAATCCAACTCGAGGACGGCATGAATTCAATCAGTAATGCAATCAGCTCGGAACAGGGAATTTCATTGTTCGCTTTGACTTGGGCTCAAAACGCTAATTCATCACACGCATTCCGGCCTCGAGCGGCTACAGTTGAGCATAGACCACCGTATCACCACCGAACCCGAGGTTCAGGTGGTTGATGCTTGAGGAAATAAGACTTCATGAAACCGAAGCGAAAAGTAATGCACGCACCAACTCCTACCCACAGGTCCGCCTATAGGTCCGCCTATAGGTCCGCCCGTAGATTGGCCCGAGGATGCAATGGCCAATAGCGTCTACCTGGCCGTCTGCGATGCCCTCTCTCACATCGTCTCGAGACGCGCCGCCGAGAACATCGTCCGTGATGCCCTGCGCACCATCAAATCGGACCCCGATGCGGTCACGGCCCGTGAAATGCAGGAGATGCTCAAAGGTCAAGTCTTTGCGCGATTGCAACAGATCATCCCGGTTGCGCAGGCACGCGGCGAGATCAAAACCCTGTTGCAAAAACTCGAGGCTTTGAACATCAGTGACAAACCGAGCCTCAGCCCAGAGGTTCTTGAAGGACTCGAGGCATTACGGGCCGAGTTCGCACCATATGTGAAGCTTGAGCACCGCCGGGTCAAACGCATTCGGGCTGGAATTGACGTGCTGCCCGAAGCGCCCGATCCTGTGCGTGCCCTGAATTCCCTGTGGGCCGAGTTGGATTTGTTGTTCAACGAGATCGGTCCGAGCGAACCTGAAACGCCATCTGAAGCGGTGACATCCGTCGTTGAAGCTGCATCTGTGACTGTACCAATGACTGCACCGGTGATCCTCGAGCCAGAACCGGCATTCGCACCCAAACCGAGCGCCCATCCGACCCCGGTTTCAGGCGTCAGCAGCGACGGTGTACTCGAGATTTCCGATGACTTGGACGAAGAAGAATCCGAGGATGCGGTCCATGTCAGTATGGCGACCGTCGAATTGGGCCGTTACGAACTACCGGACGCCATCCTCGATCCGCTCGAGCTTGACGCAGAGCCGATGTTGCTGGGCACAGAGGACGACATCCAACCTGTGACATCAGCTGAGGGTGAGCCATTCCTGATCTCAGAATTTGACGAGTTCGGCCTCGAGTTTGAACTTGAAGAGAGCCCCGAACCAGAGGCAGTCGAACCTGAAATTTTTGCAGTCGAAGCGCCCAAATCACCCGAACCGGTCGCGGCCAAACTCAACCCGAGCGTCAGCGCCGAAATTGATCCAGCCGAAGAACTCAGACGGGCACTCGAGGAAGAGGCCGCCCTGCGCCAAGCCTTTGATGAAGAGGCCGGATTGCAAAGCAACGCCAGCACAGTGCCGGAAGAGATCAAACCCGAAGCGATCAAACCCGAAGCCGTTAAAGCAGAACCCACTCAACTCGAGCCCAGCAAATCTGCGCCTGTCGCACCGATCACCGCACCAGCAAGCAAGCCCGCAGTTACAGCTACAGCAGCACGCAAACCCGCAGCTTCACGCCGCACGGCGGTTGCCACCAAACCACGCCCACAGGCGGCACTCTCCAACGAAGCTCAAGAGTTATTGATCGCTCGGTTTGCGCTCGAGGAAGGCGTGATCGGCGTGACGATCTCCAATCGGATTGGACAAGTTTCACTCTCGAGGATGCGCGAAGGATCTGCCGAAGACCTGGCAGGCATGAGTGCCGCCACCGCAATGCTGCTCGAATCTCAACGTTCGTTTGATGTGTTTTACACCGACCTCGGCGTGGCGAACGTCTTTATCGCCCCGCTCGGAGATTCACTGCTGACCGTCCTTGCCGACAAGCAAGTCAACGTTGGTCGTGTCCTCAGCGAGGTCAAGACGGTGAAGGAGGAAATATGAACCCGATCAATAGCACTATGAACCCCACTGTGAATCCCACTGTGAATCCCACTGTGAACCGCACTGGCAAAACCATGCGAACCCTCACCGCCACGTTCGTTCTCGCCCTCGGTGGCCTGAGCCTCATTCCTGGGGGCGCGGTCTTCGCTCAGTCCACAACCGTAAGCCCAGCCTCGAGTCCAACTGCCAGCACCCAATCTCGAGACTTGATCGCCTCGTACCGCAGCATCGTCAAATCACTCGAGGCGGCACGCGCCAGCCTCGCCAACGATCCAGCCTCGAGCAGCGCCCAAATCGAAGCGGCCAGCACCGTGTTTCGCAACATTTTGGATTCGGTCGGTTCCAAGCAACTCGAGGATGGCGCAACCCGTGCCCTCAAGGATGCCGTACTCGCCGTTGGACGCAACAGCGGCACCGACTTGGCCGCACAGGTTGGACAGGTTGAAAGCATTCTGCAACGTGTCTTGTACGAACGCCTGTTCGTCGAGATGAGCAGCAATAACTTGCCGCAAGCCAAACGCTACGCCGGTGTGCTCGGTGAAGCACTGAAATTCTCCAAAGACGCGCAACCCAAACTCTTGCAATCGGTCGCCGCCAACAACGCCGCCCGAACCCGCAGCCTCTTGGAAACACAAATTTCGAGCAGCATGTCCACGGCCCTCAAAAGCGCCAAGGCCAGCCCGGACAAGGCCGTGTCATTTCGTCAAACTGCGCTCGCCTCGAGCCTGTTTTTGATTGTTCAAGATTCACCACGGGCGAACGAATTGAACAGCAAAGACTTCTCGGCGTCACTGTCCTCGCTCGCGGCGGGCAACGTCCCAGAATTCAAACAATCCATCGGTGGCGTGATCGGCAAAGTCGAAGGCTTCAACCGTCGCGCCAAAGGTCTGGCCGCCACCGCCGGACCAAACGTGATCGCCAAACCCGTCAAGCCAGTCAAACCAATCGCGTCTGTGAAACCGGCCGTCAAGCCAGTTGCCAAGCCAGCCGTCAAACCCGTCTCGAGCCAGGCCGCAAAACCGGTCAAACCAACCAAACCTGCTGTCTCGAGCAAACCTATCTCGAGCAAGCCAGCAGCGATCAAACCAGCAGCGATCAAGCCAGCAGCGATCAAACCAGTTATCAAGCCAGCCTTTAAACCAGTCACACCGATCATCGATTCTGGCGCAGCCATGGCCGCCGACCTGATGCACATGAACATCCCAGAATCAAAAGCACAAAAGTTCGCCCGTGAACTTGCCGCCCAGAAATTCTCGAGCATCAAGGCCGCCACCAACCAATACCAAGCGTTCCTGGCCAAATCACTGACCCAAGTTGAAGTTGGCGACCTCGGAGCGAGCCGTGCCAGCCTTGAAGAGGCTCGCACGTTGTACTCGAGCGCGATTCAACCGCCCTACGATGCGCTTGATACCAACGGTGCCACCCTGACGACATCGTTGCTCGATGCGACCATTGGTGGACTTGGCGTGCGTCCAGCCGACGTGATCGTGCTGCTCGGCGACGCGCAGGCACTGACCGCAAAACTCGAGGGACGTGAAGGCCCGAGCGGTCTGCACAATATTATCACTGCGATCCAACCAACTTGGATGTTGATGCGAGGTGTGCTGTTCTTGGTGGTTGGTCTGGCGTTCTTCTACCCGATTTACCTTTTGAACCTTGCCTTCGGTGGTCGCAACCCGTTCTGGCGTTACATCGGCATCGCCATGGTGCTCTTGTTCATCCCGGCAATTCTCGAGGGTGTTTCCTGGTTGTTCTCGATGCTTGGATCGCTCACCGGTATCAGTGCCTTGGGAGCCATCGGTGCGTTCTCGATTTTGCAAAACCCAATCGCTCAAATCGGATGGGTACTCGCATTGATCGCCACCGTCGTCTTCTCGACCCTCGGTTTCCGAGGCATCGCCGAACAGTTCGGACTCTTGAGCGCCAAAACCAACAACACCGTCATGAATGACACCAGCTTCGACACCAGTTTCGATACCGGTTTTGACACGACCATGAACACCGGCCTGAGCACCAGCGTCGGCAGCACCAGCGTCCGTTCGACCGGCTTCAGTACCGGTTCACTGCGCAACACCGATGTCGGTGGCAAAACCATCGTCGAATGGGATGAAGAATTCTGAGCCACGCTGTAATTCACCTAAGTTGGCAAGGCTCGGGCCAGCCTGACCTGAGCCAGCACCACTCGAGCCAGCACATGACCGAGCATCACGTCATCACCCACGCCGCACTCACGCTCGACCCAAATCAGATTGATCCAAAACAGTTGGAGGATTTGTGAACGCCATCTACGAGGCCACCGTCAAAATTCTCGGCGACGAACTGACGCTTTCGACCCTGCAACACAGCCTGAATGAAGGGCTGCAACGGTTGGGGAAGGACGCGACCAACGTCGGATTTCGAGACATGGAAAAGGTCCTCAAGGGCGGCATCTACCGGCAATTGCAGGTCAAACTGCCCGCCGGTCAAGCCAAAAACCGTATTCAACAGGTGATCGACTCGATTGCCAAATACGACACTGGCGACAACGCCACCGAAAGCGAAGCTACCGTTCTGAAGCGTCAGGATACCAACCTGACCGCACTCGAGGATGCCCTCAAGCGATTCAACCTCTACTTTGAATGGCCGGAGGTGCAGAAATTCCGGGCGCAAATCAACGTCATCCGCGAACAGCACGCCGTCAAACGACCCGTGCCGGAATTGATCAAAGATGCGCAAACGCAACTCGGCACGCTCGAGCGTAAACTTTCAGATTTGCTGGTCCGGCAGAACCGTGACGTGCTCGAACTCAAGCACGATTTGGACCGGGTGCGCAGCGTCGGTGGTCCTCGCGTTAAACGCCTAGAGTCGTTGGTCACGCAACTCGA
>JAYURE010000604.1:0-3907 GCA_043756345.1 Deinococcales bacterium
ATCACATGCGCAAAAGCGGAACGTCGCGCTTCGAGGCCACCGAATTTCTGAACGCTGAATGTTGCCCAGGGAATGCCACGTTCGGGCAGGTCGGGTTGCAGTTGAAACGGATGCCAGCTCCACTCCATCTCGAGTTCCGGGTGCGATTCAAGCACGCGCTCGAGCCGGGTATCGCCGATGTAACAAAACGGACAGGCGATGTCAGAGAAGACATCAACGCGAATGGTTTGTGTTTTTGGGTTCGTCATGTGGACCTCGTGAAAATCGGTTTGAAATCTTTTACGAATCCTCGCACACTGATCGGTTTTCGACCGAGGATTCGTTCAACATCGTTGGTGATCCGGGCCGCCAGTCCGAGCCGATTGGTGGTGTAAATCAGAATCATGATGTTCACAAACGCGGACTTCATGCCTCGCCTTCGCATCTCGCGGCCGAAACGCAGAGCCGCCGGGTCCGAATACGTGATCTGCCGCCCGAGCACCTGACTGAAAATCTCGGCGACCTCAGAGTAGGTCAAGGCCTCCGGGCCGGTCAGGTCGATGCCGCCATTGACGATGTGAGGCACAGTCAATGCACGTACCGCGACGGCGGCGATGTCTCGAGCATCGATGAAACTGGTGCGGCCATTCCCGGCTGGCACGAACAAATCGTTGCGCTCGAGGATGTCTTGCAGGTGCGTGGTCGAAAGGTTCTGCAAGAAGAAACTGGGTCGCAAGAACACATGTGGGATCTCGAGCTTTTCGATGGCGAGTTCGAGTTTGCGGTGCGGCACGACCGGATTTCCCTGAGCACCGAGCAATGACAAAAACACAACCTGTTCGAGATGAATCGATTTGAGCGCCTCGAGAAATGGTTGAAACACTTTCGGATCGCCCATCATTGGTGGCCGCATCAGGAAGACTCGGCTGACTCCCTCGAGTGCTGGACCGAAGGTGCTCGGGTCCGAAAAATCGAAGCGCACCAAGTTCGCGCTTTGGGGCAATTTTGATGCGGCTCGAGATGGGTCGGTGACGGCGGCACGCAGCGGCTCGCCCAGTTCGAGCAGGCCGCGCAGGACATCGCCACCAACGTTTCCGGTGGCTCCGGTGACAAGAATCATGGCTCGCGCCTACCCGACCGATTCGGACGATGGTGCGAATGCGTTGGCATGGCTGCGCACCCACTCCTCGAGCGTGGTGAGTTTGACCGGCAGTTGCTCGAGCACACCGCTCATGTCCACCCCCATCGCATCGTCGGGTTGCGCGTTCGAGTGTCCGTAGGCGACGCGAATGCCCTCGCCCGCCTGTGGTCCCATGACCTGCGCTATGGTCGCGCCGAACGCCTCTGGGGTGATGGCCTGGTAGGTGATCTCGCGGCCCAACCCGGCGGTGAAGGCTCGAGCGATGGCCTCACCATTTAATGCCTGAGGTCCACCGAGCCTGAAGCGCTTTCCGGCCAATTCGGGCCGCTCGAGGGCGGCCACGGCGAGTGAGCCGAGGTCTTCGCTGGCGATCCACGAGACACGCATTTCGTAGCGGTGCGGATAGGCGACCGTGTTGTGCTCTTTGACGCTGGGCAGACACCACGGCCCGAGAAAATTTTCCATGTACGCACCGGGTTGCAAGATCACATTCGGGATACCACCGTTGGCGATGAATTCCTCGAGTTGAATCCGAATATCCAGCGTCGGAATACCGGTCGGCGATTTCGGTGCTTGTCCGCTGGCGTTGAAAACCAGGAATTTCACGCCCGCACTTTTGGCCGCTTCGAGCGCATGGCCGAGCAACTCGAAAGGATTGCCCTGTGCCGAGAACGGATACATCAAGAAGACTGCATCCACTCCGAGGCTGGCGCGTTTAAGAGCCTCAAGGTCTCGCAGATCGCCCTGAACCACTTCTGCGCCTTTGGCCTGCAATGCGGCGGCCCGTTCGGGATGACGCACGACTGCGCGAACCTGATGCCCGGCCTCGAGCAGTTTGCGGGCGACGGGTTCGCCCTGAGAACCGGTAGAACCAAACGTGAGGATCATTGACATACGACCTCCTGAAAGCCGCTGTGCTTCCCGGACCTTGAGTGGGTTTAGAGTGGTTTCTGGCTCGAGATCGGTTGATCTCTGACACCATTGAACACATAATTATTCATTTTGTGAAGTAGTTACGAAAAAGTGCTATGGTTACCCAAAATGAACAAAAGCCTCAGGCTCAAGGCAACGCAACCGAAGACAACTCCCGGATCGAAACGCAAACCGGAGGCGGTCACGCTCGAGCACGCCAACTTGGGACATACGGAGCGCATTCAAGTTCAACCCGAATGCACGGTTGAACGCACCCTCGAAGTCATTGGCGGCAAATGGACCACACTGATTTTGCGTGACCTGCTGGGCGGCACAAAACGTTTCGGCCAGTTGCGTTCGAGCCTGGGGAACATTCCGCCCAAAACCCTGACCGAACGATTGCGCAACCTTGAAGAACAGGGGGCACTCGAGCGCGTGCAGTTTCCTGAGATCCCGCCTCGGGTCGAGTACACGCTGACCGAAAAGGGACGCGCTTTGGGCAAAATCATTGATGAGATGGCGCATTGGGGCTCGAGATGGACTTAAGGCAAACCAAAGTTTGATCAACCGGCATCGTGAGCCAGCGGCAAACGCACAATCACCGTCGTTCCGACATCGGTGTCACTCATCAGTTTGATCGTGCCGCCGTGCTGTCCGGCGATCCATCTGGCAATGGGCAGCCCGAGGCCCGTACCGCCCGTCTGCCGTGACCTCGAGGCATCGGTGCGGTAGAAGCGCTCGAAGACGTGCTCGAGGTCTTCTGGGCTGATCGCGGGGCCGGTGTTAACGATTCTAAATTCGGCATGGGTATCTTGACGGTGCAACTCGAGTGTGACTCGGCCACCATCGGGAGTGTACTTGAGCGCGTTGTCCAAAAGAATCAGCGCGAGTTGTTTAAGCTTATCGCGGTTTCCAAGAATCTTGCACGGTTCGAGCACGCCGGGTTCGAGGTGACGACCGGCGGCCAATCGCTCGGCATCGCGCAAGGTTTCTTCGAGGATCGGTGCGAGTTCGAGCGGCTCGAGTTGTAACGCATCACCGGCATCGCCGCGTGCCAGTGACAGCAGGTCGTTCGCCAATCTGCCGAGCCGTGCCGACTCACGGGCGCTTTCACCTACGGCCTCTTGGCGTTCGTCGAGGGACATGTTCGGGTATCGCTCGAGTATCTCGAGATTGCCTTGAATCACGGCCAGTGGTGCCCGCAATTCGTGCGCGGCATCGGCCAGGAATCGGCGTTGGCTTTCGGCCAGCGCCCGCAGTTGAGCTTGGGCCTCCTCGACAATGACCTCGGAACGGTGACGGGCGGTCACGTCACGAAAGAAAACCGTGATGCCCGCCGCGACTGGCGTGACACGGATTTCAAACTGGGTCTCGAGTGGAGGGTAATACTCTTCAAAACTCATCTTGATTCGTTCGGTCATCGACCTGCGGTAGTTGATGGGATACAGTGCGCCGGGTCTTTCCGGGAACAATTCCCAGAAGTTCTTGCCGATTGTTGTTTCGCGTTCATTTCGCGTCAAACGCAAGCCAGCGGTGTTAAAAAACGTGATGGTCCAATCGTGACTGATGCCGATCAAACCCGATTCCAGGCTTTCAAACACGGCTTCGGTTTCTTGCTGCAAGCGTTCGCGTTCCAATTCAGCGATTTTGAGCTTATCGATGCCGAACAAAACCAGCACCGCCCCGTCCTGATTGCCCTCGAGCGTGGTGTAGGCACGAATGCGCAACAGGAACCAGCAACCGTCATGGTCTCGCACTTCGCGTTCGCAGAGTATTCCGGTTCGCATGACTTCGGACACCAACGCCTCGAGATCGGGCAAATCTTCAGGATCAAAATGATGACGCAGGTGACCAATCGGATGCCCAATATCGGCG
>JAYURE010000605.1:0-3903 GCA_043756345.1 Deinococcales bacterium
AAAAAATCGGCGGGCGATGGGAACGGATTGAAACCCTGAATTTGATACCAGGCATAAATCATGTCGCCACACGCGAACGACAGCATCGCCAGGCCAATCCAACGCCAGGAGGCTCGAGCATCAACCTCTTGCCCTGAAACCCACAGGCACAAGGCGGCGGCGGTCAGGTTGACTGGAATCGCAATCAGGCTGCTGACCCAAACCTGAAATTCACTGCTGCCGAACGGAGCAATCGCCCAAAATTGCCGTACCAGCAGCAACAGCCCGAGCGGGATCAGCCAGCGGAACGCATTGCGTCCCGGTAATTCGGAATTCAGGAGCATGCGCGGACCTTCAAGTGACTCAAGCAATGCCTCGGTGATGGGATTTTTTGGGCTCGAGCGGCGAAAATTGGATTCGGGTGAGTCTAACAGAATCGTTCTCGTCTGTTCAGACTTAAAGGCTGGGGCTTTGGTGAACGCAAAATCAGAACAATTTTATCCCGTGGCAAAGATTGAACCTTGTTCAGAAGCCCCACAGCGAACGCGGTGTCGGATCGCTTGATAAGATGCTCAGGTCAGACTCGAACCAGACAGGCTCGAGTTGAATCCGAATTCAGCTTCTCGAGCCCCTATTTCGATCATTTCTTCAGGAGGAAACATGCCACTTGTCACAGGCGGAACCATTCTCACAGCGGCACGCGCCGGAAAGTACGGCGTCGGCGCGTTCAACACCAACAACCTCGAATCGACCCAAGCGATTCTCGAGGTTGCCGAAAGCACCAAAAGTCCCGTGATTTTGCAGATCTCCGAGGGTGCTCGCAAGTACGCAGGCACGGAAACGTTGGCGCACATGATCGCGGACATGGCCTCACGGGTCAGCGTACCGGTCGCCATTCACCTCGATCACGGCTCGAGCTTTGAAAGTTGTAAGACGGCCATCGATGCCGGATTCACCAGCGTCATGATCGATGCCAGCCACGATGTCTTCGAGGAAAACATTCGCATCACCAAAGAAGTCGTCGAAATGGCGCACGCCCGAGGCGTGACCGTCGAGGCCGAATTGGGTCGTCTCGGTGGCATCGAAGAGCACGTCGATGTCAGCGCCGAAGATGCCTTTTTGACCGATCCCGCCGAGGCGCTCGAGTTCGTGCAACGCACCGGCATCGATTACCTGGCGGTCGCCATTGGCACCAGCCACGGCGCGTACAAGGGCAAAGGCCGTCCGTTCATCGATCACCCGCGCATCGAAAAGATCGCCTCGTTGACCCCAATCCCATTGGTGATGCACGGCGCGAGCGGCGTGCCAGACTGGTTGATCGCCCGTTTCAAAGCCTCTGGTGGCGAGATCGGTGACGCGGCAGGCATTCACGACGAAGATGTGACCCGAGCCTGCGCCAACGGTGTCGGTAAGGTCAACATCGATACCGATTTGCGCCTCGCCATGACCACCGCGCTGCGCGAAGTGATCAATGCAAATCCGAAAGAATTTGACCCACGCAAACTGTTCACGCCCGCCAAAGACCTGATGAAGAAAGTCGCCGAGCACCGCATGCACGTCCTGGGTTGCGCTGGCAAAGCGTAAGAACAGGTAAAAGTTGAAAGTGAAAAGTTGAAAGTAACTGCAAAAGGCTCGAGGTCAGTGCACCTTGAGCCTGTTGTTATTGGTTATCTGCTCGAGGTTTGGGCTGCCGAATTTTTTGTGCCAGTGATTCTCGAGACTCTATCTTCTCGAGCCAGTAACCACATGAACACTTGACCTCATCGGCCCAAAGGTAGACTGAACCTGAAATGAGGCTCGAGTGAACCCGTTAAAACTGATTCAACGCGAATGGCGGTACTTGATCGCGGGTTTCGTGGCCTCTTTGATTGTTGCGGTTTCCTCGGCGGTGCTGCCCAGTTGGGTGATCAGACCGATCTACTCGCAGGTTTTGGTGGGCGAGAAATTCGATCAGTTTTTACCGCTGGTGTTGCGGGCCGGAGGGCTGGTGATGCTCGCATCGGTGGCGCTGTACGCTCAAGAGGTTTTGTTTGGCATTGGTGGCGAACGGCTTGGGGCCAGATTGCGCCGCGAAGTCTACGCGGCGCTGCTTCGGGCCGGTGTTGGCCTCGCACCGGACCGTCAGGCGAGCGAATCGGGTTCAACGAGCGGCGGACGGGCCGCTCGAGTCATGTCAGATGTCAGCGCCTTGGTCAATTTCTTTATTTACGAGATGGGCATGTTCGTGACACAGGCTGCCACAGTGGTTGCGGGATTCGTTTTTTTGATGTGGCAAAATCCGCTGCTGACTTTTGGTTTGCTTGTATCGCTCGTGCCGTTGGCATGGTTGCTGGACCGGATCGGACGTGGCATCGAAAACGCCTTCAAAGCCAACCAATCTGCGGTTGAAGGGGCCAGTGGAGCCATGAGTGAAGGCTTGTCACGCATGGAGGCGATCAAAGCCTTCCGGCTCGAGAAAACGGTACTCGAACGTTTCCGAGGTCCGAACGAGGCGCAAGCTCGAGCTTCAATCCGTCGTGTGCGCTTGGCAGCCTTGCACTGGCCGCTCTCGCAAATTGTGATTGGTTTGGGTGTGGTTGCGCTGCTGATGTACACCATCGGTGAGGTGCAAGCCAAACGCCTTTCGAGCGACGCGATGATCACGTATTTCACGCAACTTGTGACCGTGATTGCACCGGTGCAAATCTTTGCACGACTGTGGGCGCGATGGACCGCGATGTACGAACCGGCCCGGTCGATCAAAGCCGCACTCGAGATGCCCGCCGAGGCCGATCCTGGAAGCCTCAGTCCGAAATCCTGGCGTGGCGAATTGCAATTTGAGGCGATGACCGCACGCTATTCTGGCGCGAACGTCCCAGCCTTGGATGATGTCAACCTGACGATTCGAGCCGGTGAAAGTGTCGCGCTGGTTGGACCATCCGGCAGCGGCAAAACCACGATCACACGCTTGCTGTTGCGCTTGCTCGATCTCGAGTCGGGTCGGATTCTCTTGGATGGGCAAAACCTGCGCGAGTACACCTTGGATTCGTCCCGGGCAGCGATTGCGCTGGTGCCGCAACAACCGCAATTGTTCACCGGCAGCATCCTCGAGAATGTTCGGTTGGCCCGACCCGATGCGACCGAATCCCAAGTCTGGCGGGCGCTCGAGGCCGCAAACCTAGCTGAAGAAATTCGCGCCATGCCCCGAGGTCTCGAGACGATGCTCGGAGAGGCTGGATCGGGTATTTCCGGCGGTCAAGCGCAACGCCTCAGCATCGCTCGGGCATTGCTGCTCGAGGCTCCAATCATTATCCTCGACGAACCGACATCGGCCCTGGACGCGCACTCAGAGGCCGCCGTCAAACGCACCCTCGAGTTGGTGCGTGGCACCCGCACCGTGATTGTGATTGCGCACCGCCTGACCACCGTCGAAAGCGTGGATCGCATTGTCGTGCTCGAGATGGGCCGGATTATCGAAGAAGGATCACACCTCGAGTTGATCGGTGCTGGTGGCGCATATGCCGGTTTGCTCGAGGCGAACGCCAAGTGAAGGTTGGACTGTGAATTACGATTCCCTTGCGGATCTGTACGAACGTCAGTACGCCAATTACCGCGATGACATCGCGTTTTATGCCCGTCTCGCCGAACGCGAACACGCGCAAGATATCCTCGAGCTTGGTGCCGGAGCGGGTCGCGTTTCGGTCGCACTCGCCCGTCGTGGCCTGAATGTCACTGGTCTCGAATTGTCATCAGCAATGCTCGAGCGAGGACGAAAATTCGCGGCTCGAGAAAATGCGAACCTGAACTTTGTTCTCGGTGACATGACCGATTTCAACCTCGAGCAGAAATTTCCATTGATCATCGCGCCGTTTAACGCCATGATGCACCTGTACTCGCTGACCGATCAAGACCGAGCACTCAAGATGGTTCGCGCTCATCTCGAGC
>JAYURE010000606.1:0-3893 GCA_043756345.1 Deinococcales bacterium
CCCGCCGACCGACTGCGCCTGATGGGGGCGTACTTTGGTCCCGACGAGATCGCCGACATCCTCGGTGAACTGAGTGCCGATTCCGAGGTTCGCAAACACCTGCTCTCGAGCCTGCCGCCAACGCTCGCCAAGTCCGCCTTGGACCTCGAGCAATACCCGGACGATGACGCCGGTGGCATCATGACGCCCGAGTACGTCGCGTTGCGTGAAGGCATTTCTGTCGCGCAGGCGATCAGCTTTTTGCGCCACGCCGCCGATCATGCCGAAACCGTCTCAAACCTGTTCCTGGTTAACAACACCGGTCAACTGCTCGGCGTGATCGCACTCTCGAGCCTGGTTACGGCTCCGGCCTTGGCGCGAATTGATTCGCTCGCGGTGCGCGAAGTGATTTACGCCCGAGTCGATACCGATCAGGAAGAGGTTGCGCGATTGATGCGCGATTACGACCTCGCCGTGATGCCGATTGTCGATGCGGAGGGTGTCCTAAAGGGAATCGTCACGATTGATGACATCGTGGACGTGCTCGAGGAGGAAGCCACCGAGGACATCTACAAGGGCGCTGCGATGGAAGGTTCGGAGATTGATTACTTGCGCACTTCTCCGGTCACACTCTGGCGCAAGCGCGTGCTGTGGTTGGCGGGTTTGTCCATCTCGGAATTTTTGACGGTCAGTGTCAACAACGCGAATTTGGACATTTGGAAATCGCAAGCTCTACTCGTTTCGTATACGGCGGCATTGATCGGCATGGGCGGCAACACCGGTTCGCAATCGGCGGTGCTGATCATCCGTGCGTTGTCGCTTGGTCAGATTCGTGGTCGTGATGCAGTGCGGATATTTGTCAAAGAACTTGGAACTGGCGTGATGCTCGGTATCGCGCTCGCATTGTTTGCGTTTGTGCGTGTGCACATCCTCAATCCGCAGGCCGCTCCCGGTGTCGCGCAGACCATCGCCCTTTCGGTGCTTGCCATCGTGATTGTTGCCAACCTGATCGGCGCACTGTTGCCGATTGCCTTCCACAAACTCAAGATCGATCCAGCCTTGACCTCGAGCCCGTTCCTGGCCACCTTGATGGATGCGACAGGCTTGCTGATTTTCTTCAGCATCGCCAGACTCGTACTGAAAATTTAGCTCGTTCTCCCAAGCCTATTCCCGCGAGATCACACCTGCCACCTCGAGCGGGTGTGGTCCATTCAAATGCAAGCTCTGAGCCTCACCGGTTGGGAACATCTTGCCGGGATTTGAGAGCCCTCGCGGGTCAATCGCCTCGCTGATCGCGTGCATCACCTCGAGATCAATGCTCGAAAACATCTCCGGCATGTACTCGCGTTTTTCCACGCCGATGCCGTGCTCGCCGGTGATGCTGCCGCCGAGTTGCACGCACATTTTCAGGATGCGACCCGCCAAGGATTCTGCCGCCTCGAGCGCCCCGGGTATACGTCCATCGAACAGAATCAACGGGTGCAAATTTCCATCGCCCGCGTGAAAGACATTTGCCACACGAATGCCCGTCTCGAGTGACATCGCCTCAATGCTCGCCAATGCCTGCCCGAGTTTGCCGCGAGGCACGACGCCATCTTGCACGATGTAATCCGGGCTCAAACGTCCGACGGCGCTGAAGGCACTCTTGCGGCCCTTCCAAATGTTCAGGCGTTCGGCCTCGGTTGCGGGCACGCGAATCTCGTATGCGCCAGAATCCCGAATGACCTGCTCGAGTTGCTCGAATTCCGCCTCGACTGCCAGTGCCTCACCCTCGAGTTCGACGATCAAAAGTGCGGCTGCATCTTGCGGATAACCGGCGTGAACGGCGGCTTCGGCGGCCTGAATCGCCAGCCGATCCATGATCTCCATCGCTCCGGGCAGCAGGCCGCTCGCCACAACTTGCGCAACGGCATCACCGGCCCGCTCGAGGCTGTCATACGCGGCGAGCACCGTGCGGTAGCGTTCGGGTTTCGGCAAGAGTCGCAACGTCACCTCGAGCACCACGCCGAACAAACCCTCATTGCCAACGTACAGGCCGTGCAGGTCCGGCCCGACACCCTCAAGCGAATCCGATCCGAGTTTTGCGATCTCGCCATCGGGTAAGACCACTTTTAACCCGAGCACGTGATTGCTGGTCATGCCGTACTTCAAGCAGTGCGCCCCGCCAGAATTGAAGGCAACGTTACCGCCAATCGTGCAAATCTGCTGACTCGAGGGATCAGGTGCGTAGTAGAGCTTGTGCGGTGCTGCCGCCTGCGAAACGGCCAGGTTCGTCACGCCCGGTTGCACCACTGCGATTCGTTCTCGAGCATCAAGTTTTAAAATCTTGTTCAGACGATTCATGGCGATCACCACGCCTGCATCAATCGGCAGTGAACCACCGGACAAACTCGTGCCAGAACCCCGAGCCACGAATGGAACTCGATGCTCGTGACAAAGCTTGACGGTTTGAATCACTTCATCGTTTGTCTCGACCAGCACCACCACAAGTGGCTTGGCGCGAAATGCTGTTAAGGCATCTGACTCATAAGGCGCAAGTTGCGCATCTTTACGCAACAACCTCGAGCTTGGAATCACCCTCTCGAGCGCGGTCAAGAAATCCATGCCCTTATCGTAGCAAGAGTTCGCGGATCGGGTAGACTCGAGCCATGAAATTAGACCATGTTGCAGTGAGCGTTCACGAGGTTGAGGTCGCCATCACACATTTCGCCACGTTGGGATTCACGGTTCGTCGTCGCGGCAAGCATTACGCGAACGGAATGCCAACCGCGTTCATCACGAATCCTGCAACCAACATGGACCTCGAGTTGGTGCAGGTTGCGGGTCAGCCAGCGCCGGGATTCTTGCATTTGGCCTTCGTGGTCGATGACCTTCAGGCCAAATGCGCCGAATTGCTTGGGGCCGGGTACGAATTTGAAACCCAACCGTTTTTCAACGAGGGCAATAAAACGCACATGGCCTTCTTGCGTCACCCGGCGGGTTTGATCGCGCAGATCAACCAGCCTGAGAAGTAAACCTCGAGTGATTGTCGATTGATGTTGCACGGGTCTCAAGCTTTCGCGGAGGGATTCGGATGGACGACGTTGAAACTGTCCACAAACGACTTAAAGGACTGTTGCTCAAACGTCCCGGCTTTGCGGTGGCCCTGTACGGTCCCGCCGGGATTGGCAAGACCTTCACGGTGCAAAAACTGCTGCGCGAAACCCCGTGCCGCAACTTGAGCGTCCATGCACTGACCAGCCCCAGCAACCTGGCTCGAGCCTTACCACGGCCCAAGAAGCTCCAAGCCTGGGCCGAACGAACGCTTGAAGGCATCGATGCCGGGATATTTGTTGAACCAAAACGGGTCGTTGATCTGATCGGGTCCATGTTCACAGGCTTGGCTCCGTTCGTGTTGCACCTTGAAGACGTACATGAACTCGCCGCTGAACAACTCGAGGTTGTGCAAGAACTCGCACGGGTGGTGCAACGCCTCAAAGGTGTGGCGCTGATCGTCACCAGCCGACAAGACCCATCCGAACCGTTCGAGGTGGTGCGGCTCGAGGGTCTTTCCAATGCGGACGTGACCATCTTGCTCGAGCGTGAGGCGGGTACAAGACTGCCGGTGGAGGCGCTCGAATGGATTCACGCTCGGGCGGCTGGGAATCCGTTGTTCACGCTCGAGTTTTTTCGCTTGCTAACCCGGCAAGGGTCCTTGTGGAACGATGGGCAACGCTGGAATTGGCGTGAACCACCAAGCAAAACCATTCCCACGACGGTTGAGGCATTGATCGAATACCAACTGAATCTGGTCTTGACAGGCTCATTGCTTCCCACGGCATTGATCAGCAATGGCCTGTATGCCAAAGCGATGCTGCAACAACTGCCCGACTTCAGCCTTTGGCAAGAGGTGACTGGTTGTGATGCCAGCGAGT
>JAYURE010000607.1:0-11195 GCA_043756345.1 Deinococcales bacterium
TAACGTCAGGATCGTGCTCGAGACGATGCCGCCAAGAATCACGATGCCGAGGCCGCGACGAAATTCTGCGCCTTCACCGCCACCGAAAATCAGTGGGAACGAAATCACGACAACGGTCAGCGTGGTCATGATGATCGGACGCAGGCGCAAACTCGCGGCTTCAATCAAGGCTTCACGCAACGGCAGGACTCGAGCGCGTTCGACCACGAAATCCAAAAGCAGAATCGCGTTTTTCGTGACCAGACCAATCAGAATCACCATGCCAAGAACCGTGATGATGTCCAATCCCGCACCGAAGAACGAGAGCGTCCACAATGCGCCGACGATGGCGAGGGGCACCGGCAGCATGAGGTAGATCGGGTAACGGAAGGAATTGAATTGCGATCCGAGCACCAAGTAATTCAAGAGGAACGCCAACAGAATCGCAATGCCACCGTAGAGCGCGAGTTCTTGCAGCAAGGCTCCATCCTCGAGCGAGCTTCCGCCACCGATGCGAACGCGATCATCGAGCAAACCTTTGCCATTTAGCAGCGTTTCAATCTCGGCTTGGGTTGCGCTTTGACCGGGTTTGAAATTCACATCCAAGCTTGCGCTGTAGCGTTTGTTCAACCTCGAGATGTTCGCGGGTGATTCACGCAATTCAAAAAATCCAAATTCGGACAGTGGCAAGTTTGCGTTCAAGTTTGGCGCATTGATTGGCAATGCCAGCAGCGCTTGTTCATCACGCACGGCGCTCGGCTCGAGGCGGACTCGGACGCGAATGCTTTCGCCTTTGTCGCGCAAGTTTCCGGCAAATTCACCCTCGGTGCTCGAGCGCAAGCTGTTGGCGATGTCATCGGCCCGCAATCCAGAACCGGCAAGCTGTGCGGGATCGGCTTTGAAGACCCGTTCGATGGTGGTGTCTTGAATGCTCGAACGCACGCTCGAGAATTGCGGAGCGGCCCGCAGTGCGGCCACAATTTTGGGCAAACGCTCGAGTATCAATTCTTGAGTGCTGGCATTGAAATTCACGCGCAAGTCAGAACCGCCCGCGCCACCACCCTCGCGCAGAACATACGATTGCACTTCGGGCCGATTGGCGAAGGTGCTTTTGACGCTGGCATCAAGTTCGTCCAGGATCGTGTCCAAACCTTGGCGTGAGTTGCGTTCAACCAATTCGAGGCTGATGAAGGCATTGGAATTCGAGACGCTGCTTTGCACAAGTTTGACATCTTTACGGGCACGCAACACGGCCTCGAGTTTGCGGGCCACCTGATCGGTGGTGTTCAGATCGGTTCCGTTCGGCAGTGTGATTTGCACTTGGGCGCGGCCCGTATCCTGTTTTGGCGAAAGCACGAACGGCAGGCTCGGCCCGACGATCACGATGCTCGAGGCGAACAGTGCGGCGGTCATCAGCACCGGAATACTGAACCGCAATCCCGTACCGAGGCTACGAGCGTAAGCGTGACTGAGTTTTTTGAGGCCCGCCTCCCAAAGGTGAAACAGCGTGTTGGTGATCGCGCCAAGAATGCCGAAGAAGACGCGAATCAGGTAGTGAGCGACAACGAGGATGACCGGGTAGGCGAGGATCGTGGTCAGACCAATCGGACCGAAACTCGAGAAGGCATACGCGGTCAAAGCCAATCCCGCGACGATGCCATACCAGCGGCGCAAAAGTTGCCAGGCCCAACGTGCACTCTCGAGCGGACTGGTGATCATCTTGCCAGCTTCACGCCAGGTGGTTGGTTTTGGATCGGGCGTGTACGCCATGCGCACCGTCAAGAAAAACAGCGCCTCGAGCCAGGAGAAAAAAATTGCGGCGGCGAGGCCCAAACCGAATTCGCGGAAATACTGTCCGATCAAACCCGGAACGAAACTGATCGGCAACAGCACCGCGAGCAACGAAAAAGTCGCAGCACTCACCGCACTGAAAATCTCGCTCGAGCCTTTGAGCACGCTCTCGATGGGGCCGTAACCCATCTTGCGATAACGGTCCACGTTCTCGGCAACTACGATGCTGTCGTCAACCACGATACCCATCGCCACGATCAACGCGAGCAGCGTCAAGATGTTGAAACTGAAACCGAAGAGTGCAAACACCAGCGGTGCGGCAGAAAGCGAAATCGGAATTGCCAGCACCACCGCAAACGCCGTGTTCAACTTGCCGAGCGAAATCAAACAGACCAGCGCCACAATCACCGCAACAATGATGCCTTCCTTGGCCGTGTCGGTCACGCTGTCGGCGATGCTGCGCGAAGAATCACCCGTGACCCGCGTCTCGAGGCCCGCCGGTTTTTTCACCGTCTCGAGTGCAGCCTTGACACCGTTCGCCACAGAAACCGTATTACCGGTCGAGGTCTTGCGGATCGAGACCAGCACCACCGGTTGACCATTCACCCGGTCATACGAGGTCGCCGTGCTCGCCGTGTCACGCACGGTTCCAAGATCAACAACGCGCACGCCACGATCCGCATCGACAAAAATTTGCTCGAGTTCGCCGACTTTCGTGATCACGGTTCGGGCCGCGAAACTGACTTGACGACCACCGCTCGAGACCGTGCCAGCGGGCAAATCCGGTTGTGCCGCCTGCATCGCCGCCGTGATTTGTGCGGGTGTGATGTTGTAACTCGAAAGTTTTTCTGGATCGAGTAGCACTTGGATTTCGCGTTTTGGCGCACCGGAAATGTTCACACCAGCCGCACCGGGAACCCGCTCGAGGACGGGTTTCAAATCCCTGGAAATCCAATCGTAAAGTTCGCGCAAATCCGCACCCGGTTTGGACACGGCGATGCTCAGGATCGGATCGGAATTGGAATCGAACTTTTGCACAATCGGCGCTTTCGCACCGGCAGGCAATTGATCGCGCACACTGGCGACACGTTCGGAGACATCGCTCGAAGCGGCCTCGAGACTCGTGCCGTTCTGGAAGGTCACGATGACGCTGCTGAAGCCACCGCTGGAGGTGCTCGAGACTTCCTTGACGTTGCGAACGGTGTTCATGGCATCTTCAATGATTTTACTGACGCGACGATCCAAGTCTGATGGTGTCGCGCCAGGGTACTCGGTCGAGACCACCAGCAGTGGGAAATTCACGGTCGGCAGCAAATTGACCGGCACGCCCAGCACCGAAATCGCGCCGAACAAAACAACCGCGATGAACGTTCCGAGGGTCAGCACGTATCTCGAGACGGCGAATTTGATTGCAGGAATTTCGACGACGTTGGCGACTGGCGCTTCACCGGTGCTCGAGGTGTGTTCTGGAATTTCTTGCTCGGTTCGAGGTTTGCGCGAGAACAATCGTTTGAAAAATGTCATCGCTTGCCTCCCAGAATTTTGACTTTGCCACCGGGTTGCAAACCGCTCGGCACGGGGTAAACGACTTGCACGCCACCAGGAATTCCACCGAGGGCGATGCGTCCGTTTGATTCGGCCAGCACGGTCACGTTGGCACGTTTGAGCTTGTCGCCCTTGATTGCCCAGACGAACGCTTGACCATTTTCGCTGCCGACGGCACCACTGGGCACGAGCGCACCTTTGGCAAGTTTTAGATCGTAACGAACTTGCACCAACGCACCGACACCAAGATTCTCGAGCGTCTGACCTGCAACGAATCGCGCCTGCAATGCCACCAATCGGTTCTGACCCGGAGCATTCGCGCTGCTCGCCACTCGAGCTTCAAACTTTTTACCTGACGTGACCACGCGCAAACTCGTGCCGACCGGAAGTTTTGCCGCCTCGTTCGATGGCACGTTGAACTTCGCCCGCAAGCTCGAGGTGTCCACGAGGCGGAAGACTTTTGTGCCCGCACTGACGAACTCGCCAACGTTCGGCATGACCTCGACAATGCGACCCGCGAATGGGGCTTTGATGCTGGTCAAACGCAATTGCCGTTGCGCCTGCTCGAGGCTGGCTTGTGATTGCTCGAGTGCGACTTGCAGCAACGCCAAGTTTTCGCTGCCTGCACGTGTCGCCCGTGAAACCGCATCTCGAGCGCCGCGTTCTTCCGCCTGAGCACGAGACAAACTCGCCTGCGTGTTCGAGAATTCCACACGCGATAACCCACCCTCTTCATAAATCCGTTTGTTCGCTTTGAATGTCCGCGATGCCGCCTCAAGACTCGCGGTTGCCGCCTCGAGCGAACGTTTCGCCTGCGCCAACGTTTCCGGTTTTTGCCGCTGCGCCATACTGAGGTTGATGCTCGCGGTTTGCACAGCGAGTTGCGCGTTCTTGACTTGCTCAGCAGCACCCGCGCTGTCCAACTGCACGATGATCTCGTTCGTTTTGACCAGTTCACCTTCGCGGCGCAAGACTTGAATCGCTCGACCTGAAGCTTCAGCGGCGACGTTGGAATCGGTCGCAGCGGTTAGCGTCGCGCCAACGGAACGTGTCGTGCCGAGTGCACCGCTCGAGGTCAGCACGGCATTGACGGGTGTGGTGGTGTCCACGGCTGTAGTCGTTTCGGCTGTCGGTTTTTCGGCGGCCTTCGCGGTTTGTTCACCACCGCAAGCGGTCAATGACAGGGCCAGAACCACGCCGAACGCAATGGTGATGTCTCGGCTCGAGCTTGAAGTGTGAGTCGTTGTTCGAGGCTGAGATGCTGAGATCAGAAACTTCTGCTTTTTCAGATTCGTCATTGCGCACCGCCCAACTCGAGCAAGTCCATACTCGAAGCCACACTCAATCCCGCGAGCGAAATCAAGTAGCCATCGTTCGTTTGAATCGCTTGAAACCGAGCGCGAACCGTTGCGATTTCGCTGTTCAAAAACTCGAGTTTCGAGATCGTGCCGCCTGCCAATCGTGACTTGTCTTGCGCCAGTGTGCGTTCGGCGTTGTCACGGGCCTGGATCACAATTTGTGCCTGCTCGAGCGCATCATCGTTGGCGCGGAAAGCGTCACGCAATTGCGTGGTTGCGCCGCGTTGCGCCCCATCAAAGCTGCGTTGCGCATTGGCAAGGCTGGTTTGTGCTTGACGCAATTGCACCGCTGGAGTCCAATCGTTGTCTGAAAGTTTGACGTTTAATTGTGCCAGTTCAACCGCCTGCGCCGCCTCGAGCAGCGTCGGTGAACGGTCGTCCAAATTCACTTCGAGTTTGTTTAAATCCAGGGTTTTGAGCTTGCCAGTTTTTGGTGCTTGCACGCTGACGTTTGAGCCTTTTGGCAACCCGAGTAACCGTGCGAGACGGCTGGCAATCACTGGCAGTTTCGCTTTTAAATCCTGGCTGCTTTGCTTGCTGGCCTTCATCTGATTCTCTGCCTTCGAGATGTCCAACTTCGTTGCGCTGCCCGCTTCGTTGCGAGCCTTGGTGATCTCGAGTGATCGCGTGTCAAGCGCCAATTGCGCCGCGACGACATTCGTGTTTTCTTGCGCCTCGTACAAGGCCATGTAATCAGTAATCACGTTTTGTGTCACTTCAAGCCGTGTCGAAGCGAGCCGTGCTTGAGCCAGTTTGAACGCTTGTCGCGCCACCAATTTCTCGTTGACGGCACTGACCGGATCAGCCTCGCGTGATTCCATATCACGTTTTGCTTGCTCGAGCGTTGTACGAGAATTCGCCATTTCTGATCCGTTCTGAATCGCACTCGAAACAGCTTTCTCGAGTGAGTACGAAGCGGCTTGTTGAGCCTGAGCGCCTGTCTGCAAAGAACCGATGCTGACCATGAATGCTGCGGCGAAGACGAGTGCGAGTTGAAATTGGTTTTTCATAGAACTCCTTGAAATAAATTCTTGATTTTCGTAGGGGCGAGCGACCCAAACCCGAAGGCGCTGGTTTAGGGTCAAGAATCCCTTGTGGTTGCCCTGCACCGGCTGATTGAAATAACAACAATCTCGAGCTTTTCGTAGAGGCGAAACATGCTTCGCCCTGCACTGACTTCAATTACGGAAGGCTCGAGAGTATTTCCATCGGGTTGATCGGCGCGAGGCTCGCAACGAATCGCACGGTTGCACTGACGGCGTTGATGCGTGCAAACTCGAGGTCGCGTTCGGCTTGCGCGTTGGCAAGTTTCGTGGTTTCGCGGTCAATAGCGGTGCCGAGTCCAGCGGTCAATCGCTTTTCGGCATTCGCGGCTTTTTCTTGCGCACTTAACAGTCCGGCTCGAGCCACGTCCACCTGTGCGAGTGTGGCTTGTGCCGCGGCGTATTGCGTGCGAACGTCGAGTTCGGCGTTGATACGAATCATCTCGAGGTTGTGTTGTGCCAGTGCGAGTTGGTTTTCCGCGCTCGAGATTTTCGCGTCGTTGCTTGGTGCAATGATCGGGATGGCGATGTTCGCGCCAAAACTGACCCGAGAGCCGATGCTGGTCGATCCAAATCCGTATCCGGGTGTGACACTGACCTGTCCAGTTTTGAAGTTCAGATCGCCGCTGATTCGAGCGCCTGCGGCATCACCGTTTTGTGAAACACCACCGTATTGCAGGTTCAGTCCAACATCGGGTACGAGCCGGTCGCGGCGTGCGCTCTCGAGCGTGTCGGTCGCGTCTGCCACTTGCGAGATCGCTTTGAGAATGTCGCCGCGTCGTTTCAAAGCGGTTGGCAATTCTGCCTCGAGCGAGTTGTCTTTCAGGTTCACTTCGGGCAGTTTGGTCGTCAGTTCTGTTGTGGTGATGTTCGTGCCGAGCGTGATCGAAAGGCTACGGCGTTTCAACTCGAGATCATTTAGAACGGCGCGTTCGTTGGCGCTGCTGGCCTCGAGTCCTTGCTTGGCATTCAGCACACCTTCGCGTGTGCCTACGCCCGCTTCAAGTTGCGCGTTGGCAATGTCCAATCGTGATTTGGCGAGCTTCACTCCGCTGCGGGCAAGCTCGAGGTCTGTGCCTGCCAGTTTCAAATCGAAGTATTGCTTGAGAACTTCTGCCGCCAGTTGTGATCGAGCCTCGAGCCGGTCAATGTTGGCCCGTTCGAGGTTTCGTTCGGCAGCACGAACACCATCGAATGCGGGCGACCAAGGCAGCACGGTCAATCCCGCCGTGGCCGAAACGCTGCCGCTCGAGCTTGTCAGTTGTGTGCCGCCCGCACCTTGTTGAGCAGTCAGGTTCTCGAGCGGAATCCCGTCAGTGCGGCTGGTGTTGTACGCGCCGTTCGCGGTCAGGTTGAAGCCTGCGTTTGCTTGGGCAGCCTCGAGTTGCCTTTGGGCGCTTTGTACGGTCAGGTCGGCGACTTTGTAGGCTGGGGCGGTTGGTAGTGCTTTCAGGGCCGTCTCGAGGCTCAGGCTGGGTGTCTGTTGCGCCACGGCGAAGCTGCTGAACACGAGCATCAGGATGGGTAGTGGATGTTTCAAGTGGACCTCCTGCAAGCAGTCTGAACGTGAGGCATTGACCTTTCGGCAAGGCTTTGTCAAGGTTGTACGAAGGGGTTCGAGGTGGCACGAAATGTGGTTTGAACACGTCACAGTCACGAAAATGGCGTATTCTCGAGCGGGCAGGCTGTGAGGAACCTCTCAGGTTTTCTTCGCAGAATCTTCGATAAACCCCGAAACGGGTTGCGCAAGTTGGCGCTAGCGTAATGTTATGGAAGCCAATCGCACGGGAATGAAAAGCACAGAGGTGAAAAGCATGACTGGACTGAATTCACACGAAGCTCAACTCGCGCCGCTGGTCCTGGTGGTCGAGGATGAACGCCAAATCGCCGAGGTGCTCGAGGGGTATTTGCGCCGCGAAGGTTTTAGGACCGAGAGCGCCTACGATGGTTTGACCGCCGTGAAAATGCACCGCCTGGCCCGGCCAGACTTGGTGCTGTTGGATGTTCAACTTCCGGGAATGGATGGGCTCGAGGTGTTGCGCAAAATCCGTGAGGAGGCGCAAACGCCAGTGATCATGGTCACGGCGATGGCGGAGGATTTGGACAAGCTTTTGGGCTTGCGTTTGGGCGCGGACGATTACGTGGTCAAACCGTTTTCACCGCTCGAGGTTGTGGCCCGTGTCAAGGCTGTGTTGCGCCGCGTTTCGCAAACCCAAATGCCCAAAGGTCCGGTCAGAATTTCAAACCTCGAGATTGATCCAACCGCCATGACCGTGCGTGTCGGCCTGAACCGTTTGGATTTGACATTGACCGAATACCGCTTGCTCGAGCATTTGGCACGTCATCCGAACCGGACGTTTTCGCGCAACGAATTGCTCGAGGCTTGCCTGCCAGAATCCGAGGCGCTCGAGCGCGTGGTCGATGCGCATCTGGGCAATGTCCGCAAGAAACTCGAGGTGGCGGGCGCACCGAAATTGCTTGAAACCGTGCGTGGCGTCGGTTATCGCGTTTGGGTGGAATAATTTTTCTGAGTTCTGAGCAAAAGTCTTTCGACTCGGGAACCGTTTTGCATTGCGCATTCAAGGAAGCATCATGATCTGGTCGGAAATCCATAACCCATCACTCGAGCCGCGTTTCATATCGAAACTTGGCCGCAATAAGCTTTCGACTTTTGAGATTCACTTATGAATCGCATCGCAGTCCGGTTCACGCTGGCGATGCTAACGGTTATGTTCGTCACGGCGGTGGTTGAACTTTCATTGCTTGGGTACTCGTTGTATTTGGCGTACACGCGCCTACCGGTGCCATCACAAAAAGTGCTCGAGAAAATCTTTCCCGAAAGTTACGATCCATTCAAATTTACTGACAACGAGATCAATTTGTTCATCATTGCCGAACTTGCCGTGCTGGTGATCGGTGTGATCATCGCTTTGTTGGTGGCCCGCAGAATCTCGAGGCCACTGATGAACGTGTCCATTGCCGCAGCCCGCGTGTCCCGAGGCGACCTGAGTGCTCGAGCCCCAATTTTGCGGCGACGCGGTGGTGATGAAACCGCGTTGCTGCTTCGCAATTTCAATGCGATGGCCGATTCGCTCGAACGGCTCGAGGGTGAACGCCGTGCGACCAGCGCCGCGATTGCGCACGAGTTGCGCACGCCGTTAACGATTTTACGTGGTCGGCTCGAGGCGATTCGTGATGATGTGATCACCTTGGACAACAAGGAAATCTCAAATTTGCTTTCGCAAACCGAGGTGCTTTCCCGGCTCGTCACAGATTTGCGCACGTTGTCACTCGCCGATGCTGGACAGATTTCGCTTGAGCGTCACACGGTCGATGTTCGCGCTTTGGTCGCGCAGGTTGTTAACAGTTTTGAGGCTCGGGCCGGTGATCGTGGCATGAAACTCGAGTTTGTGTCTGACCTGCCGCGCTTGGATGCGCCAATCGATTCGAGCCGAATCATTCAGGTCATCGCTAACCTGATCGAGAATGCGATTCGGTACGCGCCCGAAGGTGGTTTCGCCAGAATCTCCTTGAACACCAACCTGAACGACATCATCATCACGGTGCGAGATTCCGGCGCGGGCATCGAACCCGATCAACTCGAGCGTGTCTTTGATCGTTTTTACCGCACGGACGCGAGCCGCTCGAGGTTCACCGGTGGCAGTGGGCTTGGGCTGGCGATTGTACGCACGATGGTCGAATTGCACGGCGGGCGCATCACGGTGCGCAACCATCCCGAGGGCGGCGCGGAATTTGAGGTGCGTTTGCCGCGAACGCTCGAGGTAGCAAAAACCAAACCCAAGAAATTTTGGGCCAGGTCGTTAAACCGAGCCTTGGATCGCAAGCCCGAACCGCTGCTCAATCTCTCAAGCATCCCGCTCGAGCCTTCACGTTTTGATGGGGCGCAATTTTACGAGGCGGGCACGATCTCCAACCTGACGTATTTGTTCCTCAGTTTTCCGTTGGGTTTGTCGTACTTCATTGCCCTGATCATCGGCTTGGCACTCGGATTTCCATTGACCCTCGTCTTCGGTATCGGCATTCCCTTTCTGATCATGACCCTTTGGCTGAGCGTTCAAGGGGCCGCCCTCGAACGTTGGTTGAACGATGCGATGCTGGGGATTCCCGTGCCGTTCACGATCCGAACCTCGAGCCCCAAACGTTGGCGTGACCGCATGGTGGCCTCCTTGCGTGACCCGTATTCCTGGCGGGCGTTGCTGTACTTGCTGCTCAAATTTCCGTTCGGCCTGATTGCACTGGTGCTGATGGTTGGTCTGATTGGCACCGCATTGTTTTGTATGTTCGTGCCGATTGGCTACACCACCGGCATGTTCTCCGATGACCTGATCGTTTTGGATTTTGATGTCTGGTCTTACAAGGTCAATTCGATTCAACGTTCATTGACAGTCGCCTTCGCTGGCCTGATCCTCGCCGCGATCAGCTTCCCAATCCTGAACCTGATGGCGCACTGGTGGGGCCGCTTCGCCCGTGTGATGCTCTCAAACACAATCGGTCTCGAGCCGAATCCCAACCTCGAGCGCCCGTTGAAGGCCCGCACGGAATAATCTTTGCGAACAGGGCTTACGCCTATGGCGCTCGAGACTCAAAACGGACCTGTAGGGTGGGCTGCGCCCACCATTTGCACCAAACCGGTGGGCACAGCCCACCCTACGAAAGCAATTCGCGTGACCTTGATTCTCATATGTGTAAGCCTTGTCTTTGCGAATGATGTTTACGTTTGTCCTCAGCAAAAGGGTTTAACCTAAAGCGATGCGTTTGATTCGTCCAACCCTGATCCTGCTCGCCCTGATGACCTCGAGCGCCCTCGGTCACGCGGTTGAAGTCAACCTCAAAGCGTCCCTGAGCACAGATTCGACTGGCAAGACGTTCACGCTTCGCGCCTCGAGCCCGGATGGTTATCCGATCAATCAGGCCAAAATCGAGGCAATGCTGATCAAAGCCGATGGCACCACGATCCGAATGCCAATGAAAGAATTTGGATCTCAGGGCGATTACGGCAGTCCCGCCCCGAACGCCAAACCTGGCCCGTACACGCTTTTGGTGCGCGATACGACTTTTCCAAGCGAAGCGCTCGAGGTGCAAAAACCAGTGACTTGGCCTCTCGAGGATTCGGTTTCGTTCGTGCTGCCAGCGAGTTCCAAGGGAAGCATCGGCTGGCCGATGTTGCTCGTGCTGGCGGGCGCTCCGGTCGTGCTGGCCCTCGCATTTCTGGCCTTCGTCATGATTCGCCGCCCCAAGAATCCCGAAGTGAACGCATGAACTCAAGCCTTAAAAATTCCGTACCTCGAGTCGTGACTTTTCTCTTGTCTCTTTTCTCTTTAATCTTTTTTTTAACCGCCTGCAAACCACCAGATCCGAACGCCATGCAGGTCAAACTTGAGACGATCATTCCACCATCCGGGATTGGCAAAACCAGCCTCGCCTTCAGCCTCGAGCATGAAGGCAAACCTGTCACGAG
>JAYURE010000608.1:0-3872 GCA_043756345.1 Deinococcales bacterium
CGAGCATTGAAGATTTGATGCAACTATTTCACGGTAAATCTCGTATCCTCTTAGCGATATGACTGAAAACACTGAAAAAAATCCAAGCCTTCAAGTTGAACATCTTGGTAAACAAAACCATTGGTGGCATTCACCAAATATGATTTTAGGTTCACTTCTACCACTTTTGACACTGGTCATTCTTACAGGCCAGACAATCATTTTTTGGCAGCAAAAAGATTTAATGGGTCGGCAAACTCAAATACTCGAGCAACAAACTCGAATACAACTTAATCAAACAAGTCCCTATATTTCTATGGACGTGAAGGTATTAAATAACCAAATAATCGCCAAAACTAAAAACAACAACGGGATTGCACGAAGGCTAGGAGTAGTATCTATAGACTGCGCACTTGGAAGTACAGTTTTTCCAAAGCAGAATGCTTACAAACTACTAAATTGCATTCCTGAAGATATTGAAAGTATCGTATTAAACGGACAAGAAATAGTTATCAGTTTTAATGAAAACCTACGTAAAATATGGGATCTTTACAAATTAACAGACGAGTTTGGATCGAAAAAAATTGAATTTATATCGATTATTAAATTAAAATACCTTGATATTGATCAGAAAGAAAACCAAGTATGTTTTAATTTTTTAATTGCACTAAACAAAAAATTGACTAGTAATAAACTAATGACTTCGTATGCGTGTGATGAAAAGCCTATAGATATACTAACTTCGGGCGAAATAGATATTAATTCGATAAATTTAACGGAATTTAAATTAAAATTCTGAGTTATCTATAGCTCAAAGCCGCGAAAACACAAACACTTCTGAATCCTCGAGCCTTATTCGCCCGTCGCAAATCCCGAATAAGCCCGTTTGTACGGCGCGTGAAACCCGAGCACAATCCGGTCTTTTGGAATCCCATGCTCAACCAACCTGTTGGCAATCTCGAGTTCGGTGTTGTCTTCTTCAAGCCAGATCAGGTTGCCACGAATGGCGATGTGAACCAGAACGCTGTGGTATCGGGTGGTGCCTTTCCAACCGATCAGCATGACTTGAAATTGGTTTCGTTCCAGGTCAATGATCAGTTCGCGTTCGATGTTGCCGTAAGAAATTTTCGAGTCTTTCATCGGCTCGAGCACGTTCAGAATGGCTTGTTGATCCGAGGTCAGGGTTTGGGGTTCCATTGTGTGATCACCTCCTGGTCGGGGTCGTAAACGAGATGCGGAATCTCGAATGATGATACCCTCGAGCAAGGTTTTTTCACCCATCATTTGGCTTCGATTTCCACAATCAACGGATGGTCTGGCACATTCAATTGCACGCTGCCCGAGCTGAGCTTACTCGAGTCGAATGTTTGTGTAGCTTCGCGTTGCTTTAACGGCAAGTACGTGCGAATCCGTTTGACCGCTTGCTTGATCCGCAAATTGACTGGCACCGGATTCGAGTAAACCGGTTTGCCCGTGACTGCGTTCCAATTTTTAAACTCGTTCCACAAAATCAGGTAAGTCGTGCCGTTGCTTTTTTGCAGCAGCAACGTGTGAATGCTTGCGGGTTGGTTTTGCAATTCGTACTCGAGCGTGCCAGGTTTCTGATTGGGCGTGATCCATTTTTTGCTCGAGGTGTCCCATGTGCTTTCGTTCAGAATGCCGATCAGGTTGCGAATACCAGTGGCTGCCGGTTTGAGTGTGCCGTCGCTGCGAAACAATCCCCATTTGGGTTGGTCGATGTCGAGGAGTTCGTAAATGAAACTGCGCTTGTAGCCAAGCCGGTATTGCTCGAGCATGTAGCGCAGCAGGTAACGACCGTGAATATCCTCAGAGAACGGTGCGCTTTGGCCGTCCTCCCAGTTGCCTTTGAAGCCGTCCCAGTCGCCCATTTGGTAGCCACCTTCGGATGACATCATCGGTTTGCCGGGCGTGACCCTCGAATTGAGCGGCAGGTGATTGTTTTTGATGGTGTTGCTTGGCACTTCTCCGAAGGCGAAGTAGTTGTGGCTGTTGCCGTAATCGGCGTACTTGGAGAGATCTCCCAGCAGGTCTGCGCGAACACCTTTTGCAAGTCTGTATCCCGGAAACGCGAGCGTAGTTTGCAGCACTGGCAGGTCACGCAATTGCGGATCGGCTTTGATGGCTGGGTAAAAATCTTTCATGAACGCAATCGTGCCTTCGGGAAATTTTTGACCTTTGTAACTAAACTGCTCGAAAATATCGGTTTCGTTCGGACCTTCCACAGCCTCGAGCACGTCGCGTTGGGTTTTGATCATGGCGATCAGTGCGGGCATGGATGTGGTTTCGTAAGGCACGGCAGCGGTGAGTTGAATGCCGTTGCTGTGCAGGTCACGGTAGCGTTTGAGCACCAGGCTGTTGTTGCCGCCATCGTCAACACCGTCCCGGATGTGGCGCACGCCCAGGTACTTCAGGCTGGGTTTAAGCAGCCTGTCAAATTTGCCGTAGGCGGTATCGGTGTAATTGACATGGGTGTTCACGCCGATGCTGTCAATGAAATTGTTGGCGGATTGCGCTTGGTACTTCGTGGCGGGCTCGAGTGCCGGATTTGAGCCTACGGGTGTTGAGTCTATGGGAGTTGAAGCTGTCGGACTTGAATCTGTGGATTGTGGTGCCCTCGATTGGCTGGCCGGTTGTTGACAGGCGATCAGCATCAGGCTCGAGAGCAGCAGGCGCAGGGTTTGGGTCATGTGGCCACAGTCCTTTCGGTCAACAGTCTTCTGGTTAACAGTCTTCCGGTCAAACCTGAAGATAGCAGACGAAAGATGGCAAGGGTGAAATGCTCCTGAGACTCGGGTTTTCCGTGCTGAACGCCTCGAATTCGGACTCTCCGGTGAGCCTTGCAAATCATGGTTTCGTAAGGTGTTGCTTGCTACGCTGTGCTCAGATTCGAGATTTCATGCAGATGGCAACCCTGACTTCAACTCCAGATTTGACGATTCTGCTCGAGCAGGCGCGTGGGTTTGATCTTGCCGATTCGCGGTTGCTCGAAGTTACGGGTCGTATTCGGGGGCTGGCCGAGGCTCGCAATGACCACGAGGCGTTGTTTCAGGCCACATGGTTGCTGGGTCAGCATCACTTGTCCAAGCACGAACACGCCCTGGCTTTGGAGGTACTCGAGTCGCTTTTGGATGCTTCTTTTACCCTGAGTGCAGAACGTCATGCGGATCGGCTGCTTGCCCTGACGGATGACAGCAATGGTACGGATCAAATCAACAAGGTCTTGCAGTACGGCAATAAGGCTTTGGGTTTTTTTCGTGAACGACAAGACGTGGCAAAACAAGTTCATTTGCATGGGTTTTTGGGACTTGCGTTCACGTCGTTGTGTTCGTTTCACGAATCGCTCGAGCATCACAAGGCGTTCGCTGAGTTGGAAATCAAGCAACTTAAGGATATCAATGAGAAACGCACGCAAGCGCTCACGGTTCAGTTTGAGGTGGCGCGTTTACAGCAGGAACATCTGACCGATCAACTCAAAAATCTCGATTTGGTCCGTATCAACGAACGACTCGAGGAATTGAGCTTGCGTGATGCGTTGACCGGCTTGCACAACAGGCGGTATTTGGATGCGCAACTCGGCAAATTGCACCTCGAGACGCAGGGGGCGGCGCAACCGTTCACGGTTTTGATTTTGGACATTGACAATTTCAAACAGGTCAACGATTCGTTTTCACATTTGACTGGCGATCAAGTCCTGAAAACCGTGGCGCAATTGTTCGTTGATCAGGTTCGCGCTTCGGATTTGGTGGTGCGTTACGGCGGCGAGAAATTCGTGCTGGTGCTCTGTGATATCGGGCTCGAGCAGGCGTTGATCATTGCCGAGAAGTTGCGGGCCAAGGTCGAAGCGTACCCATGGCACAACTTGCATCCCGATT
>JAYURE010000609.1:0-11144 GCA_043756345.1 Deinococcales bacterium
GAAGAGGTGATCGCTGGTCTCGAGCCGCAGACCGGAATTTTTTACGCTGGCTTGGTGCTGAACGAAAAAGGATTTGACCGCGCCATTGCCGCTGGGGTGCGCGACATTCGGTACGCCTTTCCCGTGACCGAAAGTTTTTGTCAACGCAATCAAAACTCGAGCGTGCAACAGGCCACCGAACTCGCCGCGACATTGACCCACAAAGCTCGAGAGGTGAACGTGAATTTCGGCGTGATTCTTGCCGCTACGTTCGGTTGTCCGTTCGAGGGCCGAGTCAGTGCAACTCAAGTTTTGCAAGTAGCCGGGAAATTGCTCGAGACGCCACCAGACGAACTGATCCTGGCCGACACGATTGGCGTTGGCAATCCGATCCGAGTCCGCGAACTTTTCAAAGCCCTCGAGCACCACGTCACGAATCGACCAACCCTCAACCTTGGGGCGCATTTTCACAACACGCGCAACACTGGTTACGCGAACGCCGTTGCCGCCATCGAAACTGGTGCTCGCGTGCTCGACTCGAGCATCGGTGGATTGGGCGGTTGTCCGTTCGCTCCGAACGCGACCGGTAACATTGCCACCGAAGACCTCGTGTACTTGCTCGAGGAAATGGGCATTGAAACCGGTATCAACTTGGAAGCATTGATCGAAGTTTCAAACTGGCTCGAGACTGTGATGGGTCGCAAGCTGCCTGGCATGGTTTACAAAGCGGGCGGATTCCCCAAGCCTCGAACGTGATGCTCACAGCAATTTTTGCAGGCTGGACAATTTTTGTGCCGCAGCCTCGAGCACTGGTTCGGATTTGCAAAATGCGAACCTGAAACTGGGCGGCGCGAGGTGTTCGTGTCCGGGAATGTAAAACACGCTTGAAGGCATCGCGGCGAGGCCCGCCGTTTCGACCATCCAACTCGAGAACTTCATCACGTCACTCGTCAAGTTCGAGGCGTCAGCGACGATGTAATACGCGCCATCGGGAACCCAAGGTTTGAAGCCGCCGACGCTTAAAGCCTCGAGTAAAAAATCGCGTTTCTCGAGAAATTCCGTGCGCAATTGCGAATCGTAATTCAAGCCCGACGCTCTCTCGAGACACAATGCGACGGCCTCTTGGGTTGGCGTGGTTGCCGCGAATGAAGTCCATTGCAAGCCGTTGCGAATCGCAGTGCTCACGCTCGGACTGGCGATGGTCCAACCAATGCGCCAACCGGTGACAGAAAACATTTTGCCTGCCGAGCCAATCGTGATCGTGCGTTCCCGCATTCCGGGCAGGGACGCAAATGACAGGTGCTCGACACCGAACACGAGCCGGTCATAGACTTCATCGGCGATCACAAAGAAATCAAACTCGAGCGCGAGTGCTGCGATTCCCTCGAGTTCAGATCGTGTAAAAACTTTGCCAGTTGGATTGTGTGGCGTATTCACGATCAAGAGTTTCGTGCGGCTCGAGCAGGCATTTCGCAATTGCTCGAGATCGAGTTGCCAACCAGCTTCTGTCGGCTCGAGTTGCACGTAGATTGGCACAGCTTCGGAAAGCATGGCCTGCGGAGTGTACGTGTCGAACTTCGGTTCCATGATGATGATCTCGTCGCCCGGATCGATCAACGCCTGCATTGTGGCATGCAATGCCTGCGTCGCACCGACCAAAACCGTGACTTCCGTATCGGGATCTGCCGCGAATCCCAATTGTGGCTCGAGCGTCTGAGCAATCGCTCGGGCCAATCGCGGCCAGCCTTTTGGTGGCGCGTACTGATGGTGCTTGCCAGCGAACGCTTCACGTGCCGCCCCGAGCACAAACGCTGGCGGCGCAAAATCTGGAAAGCCTTGACCCAAATTGACCGCACCAAATTTTTGCGCCAACAAGGTCATCTCACCAAATGCGCTCGGGCCAAAACTGGAGACTCGAGATGCGGTGACTTTCACGTGAGCCTCGAGAATGCTGGGCTCGAGAATTTTTGTGCAGCGGCGGCGAGAGTTGACTCGGATTTGCAGAACGCAAAACGCAAACAATTCGGCGCGAGGTGCTTGTGTTCGGGCGCGTAAAAGACGGTCATTGGAATCGCAGCGATGCCGAACTCTCGAACGAACCTTTGCGCAGCCTCATCGGTGTTTGCGGCAAAACGGTCCGTCGGGGCAATCACGAAATATCCACCGTCCGGGACTTCAGGCTCGAGGTTGGCATCGCGCAGCATCTCGAGGAGTGCGTTGCGTTTCAGGCTCAGATCGGCGGGCAAATCACGGAAGTAATTCAGGCTTGGAGCCTGCTCGAGACAGATGGCAACTGCCTCCTGAACCGGTGTGCTGGCAGCGAACGGAACCCATTGATGGCCCCGGCGAATCGCGGCAGAAACCTCCGGGCTGGCGATGCACCAACCAACACGCCAACCGGTGACATTGAAGGTCTTGCCTGCCGAACCAATCGTCACGGTGCGTTCTCGCATTCCGGGCAGTGATGCAATTGAGATGTGTGCCACGTCGAAAACAAGTCGGTCGTAAGCCTCGTCAGACAGCACATAGAAATCAAACTCGAGCGCAAGTGCGGCGATCCCCTCGAGTTCGGTACGAGTAAAAACTTTACCGGTTGGGTTGTGCGGCGTGTTCAAAATCAGGACTTTTGTTCGGCTCGAGCAGGTGGCCCGAAGCTTCTCGAGATCGAGTTTCCAGGTTCCATTTTCACGCTCGAGTGCCACGTATTTCGCTGTTGCCCCAGTGAAGCCAACTTGTGGTGCGTACATGTCGTACAACGGCTCGAGGATGATCGCCTCGTCGCCCGGCTCGAGCAAGGCCTGCGTCGCGGCGTGCATCGCTTCGGTCGCGCCGTGGGTGATCGTGACCTCGAGTTCCGGGTTCGGCTCAAACCCGAGCGAGCCTGAGAGCGCATTCGAGACAGCGCGTTGTAACCTCGGCCAACCTCGTGGTGGTGCGTACTGATGGTGCGGACTCGAAAAGGCGACACGTGCCGCCTCGAGCACAAACGCGGGCGGTGCGTAATCGGGGAAGCCCTGCCCAAGATTGACCGCGCCGGTCTGCACGGCCAATTGTGTCATGGCGGCAAACGGGTTGACACCAAAACTCGAGACGCGCATCGCGGTGGCTTTCACAGCGTCAGAATAGCAAGTTCGGGCAACACTTGATCGACCGAAGTCGAATCAACTCGAGAAGGTCTTGATGAACACGGGCACCAGTTCAGGATCGAATTGCTGACCGGTCTGGGCTACAATCTCGGCAAACGCTTCCTCTCGTGTCCAAGCGGTTTTGTATGGCCTGACCGAAACCAGCGCATCGAAGACATCGACGATGCTGAAGACCCGTGCCAGAAACGGAATCTCCTGCTCGCGCAAGCCGTGGCCGTACCCGGTGCCATCCCAACGTTCATGGTGCGAGAGGATCACCTCGAGCGCTTTGGGCAGCACCGCTGGAATCTTCAGCGCAAGCTGATGCCCAATCCGCACGTGTTCCTGCATTTGCAAGCGTTCTTCGGGTGTGAAGCGTCCAGGTTTGTGCAACAACCGGTCCGAGATGGCCAACTTGCCGATGTCATGCAGGTACGCGCCCTGTCGTAACGCGTCAAGCTCGGCGCGATTCAAGCCAAGGGCCTGCCCAAACTTCACGGCGTTGGTCACGACCCGTTCGGTGTGACCATGTGTTTCATCATCGCGGTACTCGAGAACCGCACCGAACGACAACAGCACCTCCTCACGGGTTTCGGTTCGCAGGCGCTCGAGTTCCAATTGTGCCGACATCAGTTTGGCTTGGTCTGAGGCGCGTTGCGCGTCGAACAGGGCTTTGAAACGCAGGTGTGCTTTGAAATGCTTGATCGAAGCTCGAAAGTCCTGCTCGAGTTCAAAGTGCTCGGCGAGCAGCCGGTGAATGCTGGCCTGTTCACGGTTGGATTCTTGCGATTCGGCCAGGGTCAAGGTTTGCAGCAGCAACGCCCGACCACGGGTGACATCGCCGGTGCCTGACAAGGCCATGCCCAGGTACGGCCCGCAGGCGAGTTGTAGTTCACGGTCTTGACGCTCGAATGCTGCTGCAAGGACCGGTTCGAGCGAATCAATCGCCTCTCGAAACCGGCCCTGTTTGGCTTGACAGACGCCGATGCCGCCTCGGGCTACCAACAGGCTGCTCTGCGTTTTGCTTTGCAGGGCCAGTGTTTGCGCCTGGTCGTAATAGACCATCGCATCAGCGGTCTGATCGAGTGCGTTCAGCATTTCAGCGATGTTGTTCAGGCTGGAAATGGTGCCGTTTTGATCGTTCAGGTCTCGAAACAACACCAGGGATTGTTCAAACAAAGCCCGAGCGGTTTCAAATTGCGACATGAACGCGTGCAGTGCAGCCAGGGCAAACAGGGCTTGCGCCTCTTCGGTCCGGTCGGATTGTTGACGGCTCAGGTCCAGTGCCTGTTGCATTAACTTTAAGGCCAGTTCAAAGGCCCCGGTGCGGAAATGAATCGAGGCAATAGAACGCAAACAACCGAGTTGCAAAACCGGGTGTTCGAGTTTGGAACTCAGTTCCAAGCCTTCCTCGAGCGGCACGATGGCCTCGTCGTAGCGTCCCAGGCGCAACAAGAACATGCCTTTGTAACGCAATGCTTGCGCCAAGCCGAGCAAGTCACACTGCTGCCGCGCCAGCCCGATGGCGTTTTGGCTGACCTGCAATCCAAGGTTCCAATCGCCGGTCAGCAAGGTGTTGGCCTGCACGTTCAGGTCTTGAATGCTGTAGGTCCGTTCAGGAGCGATGGTCATGGGTGTGCAGCCCGCCTTTGCGATGAAGGAATGTGGCTTGAACCTGAGGCAAGACCTGATCAGCCACGCTCGAGACTCAATTTTCTCATTTGTACACTTTGAACAATCACCACTGTCTTACCGACCAGTTTCGAGGTGTGGACAACGCTGGTGAAGTTCAGACTGGAGTCGGTTCGCGCAAGACTCGCCAGCCACGCTCGAGCGCCAGTTTCTCGAGTTTTGCATCGGTTGGAATCACGATAGGAACTCGCGCCATCTCGAGCATTGCAGTATCGAGCAGCGTGTCCCCAAATGCAGCCTCGAGACTTGAAATACCGGCTGCCTTCAAACTCGAGACTTTCTGCGTGCCAACATTGATCGGTCCCGCCAAACGTCCGGTCAATTTGCCATTTACGATCTCGAGCGGTGAACCAATCGCTTCAGCATTCAATCGTGCCGCGAACGCCTCGAGCACCGGCTGGTACGTGCCCGAGACGAGAATCAATCTTGCACCCTCGAGTTTGTATCTCTCGAGTTCGGCGATCACATGCGGTTTGCGTTGCGGCCAGAGGTGATGCTCGACCACCCATTCGCCGACCGCCCGAAATTCCTCGAGCGAAAATCCCGTGAACAATCCAATCAATTCCTCGATCCAACGGTTTTGAAATTTGCGCCTGTTGATGATTCCAGATTGGGCCAGCAGCGCCCGAGGAAACCGTGCATTGAAAAAATTCCGATACGTTCGAGATTTCCCATCACGCTCGAGGTACGCCGCCATCGCCTTCCAAGTCTCACCGCTCGAGAGTGTCCCCTCGAGATCAGATGCGACGACCATCCCGGAATTCATGCTGCTGGAACAATCGCCAGTGTGCACCTCGAGACGCAAACCATTTTGCCAGCCTCGTCTTTGATTTCCACTTGCCAGACATGCGTGCTGCGTCCCTTGTGAATTGGTGTCGCGGTCGCTGTGACAATCCCATCGCGCTTACCCTTCAAATGGTTCGCGTTGATCTCGAGCCCGACCGCGCCCATCCCAGAATCCATGACGTTCAAGTACGCCCCGAGGCTGGCGACGGTTTCGGCCAGCGCGACGCTCGCGCCGCCGTGCAAAAGTCCGAACGGTTGATGCACTTTGGCTTGCACCGGCATGGTCGCCACCACGCGATCCACGGTGGCCTCGAGAATTTTGATTTCGAGCAGGCCGATCATGTTGTTCTGATTCATGGTGTTTAAAGTTTGTGCTGTGCTCATGGTTGCTCCTCTGGGGATTTGATTACAACCCCGGTAAACACTTGTCGTTGTTGAAACCCGAGGGATTCGTAGGCGTGAATGGCGTTTGAATTGCCAGCGAAAACATGCAGGAATGGAACCTCGTCTCGATCCAGAATCTCGCGTGAAAGCCGGTGCGTTAACCCTCGAGCGAGGCCGCGACGTTGAAAATCTGGATGCGTACAAACCGCGCTGATTTCGGTGAAGCCAGTCAGTCGGATGCGTTCGCCCGCCATCGCTACGAGTTGTCCGTTGTCGCGCACGCCGTAAAATTTCCCGAGTTCGTTGGCACGTTCCTTGAACGGTCCTGGTTCGGTCAGGCGAATCAACTCGAGCATTTCGGGCACGTCTCGCGTTTCGAGTTTGATCATTTCTGGTTCCAATGTCGGCTCGAGTTTTTCGCAAGTCATTTGCACTACCTCGAAGCTGCGCACGTGCGCCCAACCCGGCGGTGGCGGCTCGAGCGGTGTCACGAACAACGCGGCCATGCCTTCAGGATGTAGGGCTCGAGCCAGCGCAGCAAAACCCTCAGCGGTTTGTGATTGCATCGCAGCGAATGGCGCAAATTTAAGCGGATAGCGTTTTGCCAGCGCATTCCCCTCGGCGATGTCGGCCTGCGTGCTGGTCAGTGCGTGCCAGATCGGATTGTCGAGCGGATGCTGGCTCATCCGTCTCGAGTCGGCAGTTTGAAGACCATGCAGGTTGTGCTGCCATGCGCGTACAGTTTGCCGTCGTCACGTCCGTAGAGTCGCGCCTCGGCGGTGGCGAGGCTGTTGCCGACATGAATTACTTTGCCTTCACACAAGACCGGCCCGGTTTTGTCGGTCATGGCGCGAACGTAATTGACTTTCAATTCGACGGTTGTGTAACCCTGGCCAGCTTTTAGAGCACTGTGAATCGCGCAGCCGAGCGCACTGTCGATCATCGTCGCGGCGTAACCACCGTGAACGCTGCCAATCGGATTGTAGACAAAATCGCTTGGTTCGCCACCGAAGACGGCCCGGCCCACTTCAACCTCGACCGGATAGAAATCGAGCGTGTAGGCAATCGTCGCACCGGGAAGTTCTCGAGAGAAAATCTTTTGAATGTATTCCAAACCGGTCATGCTCGCCATGGCTTGCAGGTCCACGGGGCGAATGTCGTAATTGTAGGTTCTCGAGCGTTCGGTCATGCTGATCCTCTTTTCAGACTGATTGGTTTTTTTATGTGGTTTCAACCCGCAACGTCTCGAGGTGGGCCACCAGAAAATCCACGGCCCGTTCAAGATGCGCCGGATCGCGGTACAACCTCGAAAGCATCACAGCCCCCTCGAGTGTGGCGATCATGACGCTGGCGAGTTGTTCTCGGTTCGTGTCGCGGCGCAATTCGCCCTGTGAGATCCCTTTCTCGAGAATCCCGAGCAGGATCGTGCGCCATTGTGTGAACACGCGCCGCACCCGATCACGCAATGCTGGGTTCGCGTCGTCTGCTTCAATGCTTGCGTTCATGACGGGACAACCGCCACGCACCACCGGATCGTGCATCATCTCGCGGAAGACTTCGGTCACGGCCTTCAATCGCTCGAGGGAATGCGTTTTGCCCGCCAGAGATGCTTCGTAACGGCCCATGATTTTTTCGACCGCAAAATCGAACGCCTCGAGCCCAAGCGCCTCCTTGCTGAGGAAATGGTTGTAAATCCCGCCCTTCTCGAGTCCGGTTGCGGTCATGATTTCACTCAAGCTCGAGGCGGCATAGCCTTTGGTGTTGAACAAGTTTGCGGCCTTCTCGAGCACCATTGTTCGCGTGCGTTCACCTTTGCGCATGTGATCCTTTCAGGAAGTTCTAAGTTGTGAGTCATGGGTTTTGAGTTTCTTGGTTTTGACTCACGACTCACAACTCACGACTCAACACTCTTTTCAAACCGATTGGTCGGATTCTATGCCCCAAACCGATACTCGTCAAATCTCGAGCCCGTCTGTTAAAGTGATCCATCGCGCCTTGTGCAGCCGACGGTACACGGTTTGAATTTCACAAGTTGAAACCAAAACCATTCCGCCAGAAGTTTTTGGCTAGCCGAAACGCGAGGGTGCAACAATGGAACTGGTCCTGATGACCGATTTTGGCCTCAAGGACGGCGCGGTGGCAGCAATGAAAGGCGTGGCCCAAGGTGTCGCTCGAAACCTGGCCCGGCAATTGCCGATCACCGATTTAACCCACGATATCCCCCCGTTCGACATCGCTGAGGCGGCGTATCGGTTGCGGCAGACGGCTCCGTACTGGCCGGTCGGCACGGTCTTCGTGACCGTGGTCGATCCCGGTGTCGGCACAGCCCGAAAGAGTGTGGCGGCTCGAGACGTTGCTGGCAGGATTTTCGTCTGCCCGGACAATGGATTGCTGACACACCTCGCGGACGAGATCGGTTTTGAAAGCGTGCGAGAAATTGACGAGATTGCCCATCGACTTCCCGGCTCGAGTGAAAGTTTCACCTTTCTGGGTCGAGATTTGTACGCTTTCATTGGTGCGCGGCTTGCCTGTGATGATCTTCAGTTCGATGACATCGGCCCAATCCTGCCAACAATCACACGGCTCGAGGTGCATCAGGCAAGAACGCTCGAGGATCGGGTGGTCGGATCAATTCCAGTGCTGGATGTCAACTTCGGAAACGTCTGGACGAACATCCCCAAACACCTGCTCGAGCAGGTCGGTGTGAATTTCGGTGATCAAGTCCAAGTCGTGATCAAACACTTTGATCTCGAGCGTTACCGCGAGGTGATTCCATTTGTGCATTCGTTTGGTTTTGTGCCGCACGGTGAACGCCTGGTTTATGTCAACAGTTTGTTGCACGCCAGCCTGGGAATGAATTGCTCGAGTTTCGCGGCGCACTTTGGGATTTCAAGCGGTGCGGGTTGGACGGTCGAACTCGGGCCAGTTTGAGATTCGTCATTTTGAGTTGAGCCACGTGACTCACGAGGATTTTATGTCTCTCATCAGACCTCGATTAGCATCAGGCTCGAGCCATTCCACTTTTCCCCCGAGGTGATTCATGAAACGATTGTCGCTGAGCTTGGTCCTCGCCGCACTGGTCGCCTGCACGCCAGGTAGCATCAACACCACCATCAACAGCCCAACCCCTTCTGGCACGGTTTCGCTCGAGTCGGTGGCGACCGGCTTGGACAATCCCGTATACGTCACCAATTCCGGTTCCGGCAAAGACTTGTACGTGGTTGAAAAAACCGGCAAGGTCAAAATCCTCGAGAACGCAGACAGCACCCCTCGGGCCACGCCATTCCTGGATGTTTCAAGCAAACTGGCCCCCGGTGACGAACGTGGCCTGCTGTCAATTGCCTTTCATCCGCAGTACGCCACGAATGGCTTTGTGTTTGTCTATTACACCGCTACAGATGGTGCATTGACCATCTCGAGGTTTAAGGCGAACCCGGCCACCAAGCTGGTAGATGCCACCAGCGAAAAGGTGCTATTGAGGATTGATCATCCTCAAGGCAATCACAATGGTGGGCAGTTGCAGTTTGGGCCGGATGGCTTCTTGTACATCGGCACTGGCGATGGTGGCGGTGGCGGCGACCCAGATGGAAACGGGCAAAACACGCTGACCTTGTTGGGCAAGATGTTGCGAATTGATGTCAATTCTGGCAGTCCTTACAGCATTCCCAATGACAATCCGTTCAAGATTGCTGGCGGTGCGCAGGAAATTTGGGCGTATGGTTTGCGTAACCCGTGGCGGTTTGGTTTTGACCGCAGCACGGGTGATCTCTGGATTGGAGATGTTGGTCAAGACAAATTTGAGGAAATCAACTTCACGCCCAAAGGCTCGAGTGCGCCACGCAATTATGGTTGGAAGATCACCGAAGGAAAAAGCTGCTTTGCGGCCAGCACTTGTGATCAAACCAGGCTCGAGATGCCGGTTCACGATTACGTCCATGCAGATCAGAACATCTCGGTGACGGGTGGGTATGTGTACCGTGGGACGGCCTCGCCAAAGATGGCGGGAAAGTACATTTATGCTGATTTCGGTTCTGGACGAATCTGGAGCCTCGTCAAATCTGCTGGTAACTTTGTGAACACGCTCGAGATTGACACTGCCGATAACATTTCGTCATTTGGCGAAGGGGTAGACGGCGAATTGTACGTGGTGGCTTTGGGTGGCAAAGTCTCGAGGTTGGTGGTCAAGTGAAGTGAATCGGGAACACGTCGGGAACGCTCGAGCCATTACGATTCAGGCATGAAACGTTCTTTGAAATTGCTTGTGGTGCTCGTCTGGTTGAGCGCATGTCTTGTTGTGACCGAATCCAAAACCGATGCGGCCAGCGAAATGCCCAGCGAGATCCTGAATGCGGCTCGAGATTTTTCTGGATCAATCAAATCGGGTGGGATCGTGCGTTCGTATCTGGTGCACGTGCCCGCCCGTAAAGCCAGCCAAGCCTTGCCACTCGTGCTGGTTTTGCATGGCGGTGGTGGCAATGGCGCGGGCATGCGCTCCTTGACCGGTGCAGACTCGAGCGCTGACACTGCTGGGTTCATTGCGGTTTACCCGGACGGAATGCGAAAAAATTGGTCTGATGGTCGTGGCACGACCGATTCCAAAAAGGCGGGTGTGAACGATGTCGCGTTTCTCTCGAGCTTGGTTGGGAAACTTTCGAGCGAGTTGAATGCGGACCCGAAACGCATCTACGCGACTGGCATTTCAAACGGTGGTTTTATGAGCGCAAGGCTGGCCTGTGATGCCTCGAGCGTCTTCGCTGCGGTGGCGGTGGTTGCGGCAACCATCCCGGAAAATGTTCGCACAACTTGCAAGCCGTCTCGGGCCGTGCCGTTCATGTTGATTCATGGCACGGCGGACAAGATCGTTCCCGAATCTGGTGGCACGATGACCAAAGGCGATGGTGGTGTGATCGCTTCGACAAGCCAGACGGTGAACCTCTGGCGGGACTTGAACAAGTGCTCGAGTGGCGCAGTGAAGACAGAGATCAATCCAGCAAACGATGGGACGAGCATTCTGCTCGAGCGGTACACAGGTTGTGCTTCGGGTTCGGAGGTCGCGTTTTACGAGGTCACGAATGGCGGGCACACCTGGCCGGGTGGTTCATCGTTCCTGCTTGAATTTCTGATCGGCAAGACCAGCCGTGATTTGAATGCGAGCGAGACGATCTCGGCGTTTTTCAA
>JAYURE010000610.1:0-3868 GCA_043756345.1 Deinococcales bacterium
CAATCAACGTTTGGGAATGCACGCCTTCGGTGATGCTGTCGCAGTGCCAGTGATCACATGGCTCGGAACAGTGCTTCAAGAATACATACGCAACTCGAACATCGTTCAAACGAAAATCAAATCTTCCTCGAGCCAATCAGCCCGATTGTAAACGACCGGGAAGGATCGTCAGCAACGGCTTAGGGCTGGCGTGATGAAGTTGACCGTTGCGAATCTCGAGGATGACCTGACCGCGTTCAACCACCGTGGCATGGTTAATGCTGCGCCGAAACCGTTGCTTGCCTGCCCCATCTGAATCATCACGACGCGAGGCATAATTCGCTTTCAGTTGTGGTTTCCAAGCATCGAACTTGTCACGCAACGCATGGCCCGGCACCGCGAGCACCGTCACATCCAAATAATCCTCTGAATAGACGATGAAGACATGATCGACCAGAGGATCGCTCTCGAGTTTTTGCTCACCGGTTTTCAAATGATACTGATACTCGAACCCGCCACCCAACTTTGCACTCTTGACTTCGGCCCCAGCCAGATCATGACCGTAACATTCCGCAGATTTGCGTTGACGAATCAGAATCGCCGCGAACAACTCCCAATCGTTTGGTGACACCAACGCCCCACCCGAGAAACCGTACTCGCGGCGAATGTCTTCTTTGTCTTGAACCGGCCCAAGAATGTACTCGAGGTAGAAACGCATTGCGCCTTTCACCTCGAGCAGATCGCCCACAACAAATCGGATTTTCGCTTCAGGCATTCAGATCAATTCCGGGCCGTGACTCGAGATTGCAATTCTGCAATCACGTCGTCAACCGCGATCTTGCCGCGATCTCCCTTGCCATGCTCGCGCAAACTGACCGCGTTCTCGGCGGCTTCCTTATCACCGACCACGAAGATGTATGGCACTTTTTGCAATTCGGCGGTGCGAATTTTGGCCTGCATCCGTTCGCTGGAATCGTCCACTTCGATGCGCAATTTTGCGGACTTCAGGCGTTTTTGCAAGTCCTTAGCGTAATCAACATGCCGGTCTGAGATTGGCACGATCACGGCCTGGGTCGGTGCGAGCCAGACTGGAAAATTACCCGCAACATGCTCGAGGTAAAAGGCGAAGAAACGGTCAAACGAACCCATGATCGCACGGTGAATCACGACGGGTGTTTCCTTCTCGCCCTGATCGTTGGTGAATTCCAGATCGAACCGTTGCGGCACAATGAAGTCGAGCTGATTGGTCGCAATCGATTCTTCCTTGCCGACCACGGTGCGCAATTGCACATCCAATTTGGGACCGTAGAAGGTCGCCTCGCCAATGCCTTCGACGAAACTTGCACCGGTCTCCTCGAGTGCAGCCCGAATCGCGGCGATGCTTTCGTCCCAGTGTGGTCCGGGCTCGCCGAATTTTTCGGGATTGTTCTCGAAGTCCGGCAGGGACAGGCGGAACCAGTAATCGGTGATGCCAAAATCCGTGTAAACCTCGCGGAACAATTCGATCACCTTGATGAATTCATCCTTGACCTGGGATTTCGCGCAGTAAATGTGCGCGTCGTTTTGCGTGAACCCACGAACTCGAGCCAAGCCCGAAAGCGCACCGGAAAGCTCAAACCGATAGACGGTTCCGGCCTCGGCGTACCGCAAGGGAAGGTCACGGTACGATTTGGGACGCGCCGCGAAAATCATGTGGTGGTGCGGGCAATTCATCGGCTTGAGGTAGTAATTCTCGCCCTCAATCTCGATGGGTGCGTACATGCCATCGGCGTAATACGGCAGGTGCCCGGACTTGTGATACAACGCCTCTTTGGTGATGTGCGGCGAGAGCACGTAATCGTACCCGTACTCCTGCTCCTTTTCGTACATGTAATCCTCGAGCTTCTTGCGAATGAACGCGCCCTTCGGCAACCACAGTGGCAAGCCCTGCCCGACCTCATCGGAGAAGGTGAACAAATCCATTTCCTTGCCAAGCTTGCGATGATCGCGCTTTTTTGCCTCCTCCTGCTGCCAGAGGTACGTCTCGAGTTCGGGCGCAGTCGCAAAGGCCACGCCGTAAATGCGTTGCAACATCGGGTTCTTTTCGCTGCCACGCCAGTACGCGCCGCTGGTCGCCGTCAATTTGAAATGCGGTGGGATCAGACCGGTGCGCGGAATGTGCGGACCTCGGCACAAATCGGTGAAATCCGATTCGCCCCCCTGCTGGTAAAAGGTCATCGGTTCGTTGTCCGGCAAACCCTCGATCAATTCGGTCTTGTACTGGTCCTTGCCCTCGTAGCGCTCGAGCGCCTGATCCCGCGTGACCTCATAACGTTTCATCGGCAAATCCCGGGCGATGATCTCCCGCATTCGCGCCTCGAGCAATTCGAGTTCCTCGAGCTTCAATGGTTCGGGCAAATCGAAATCGTAATAAAAACCGTTCTCGATCACCGGCCCGACACCCATCTTGATGCGATCACGCGCAAAACCTTTGGCCTCGTACATCTCGAGGATGGATTGCGCCATCACATGCGCCAAGGTGTGCCGCGAGAGGTCAATCGCCTCGGCGGGCCTGCGCGAGGTCAGGATCTCAATTTTCGCACCGTCCGGCAACGGGGTCAGCAGATCCCAGAGTTTGCCATTGGCTCGAGCACCGAGGGCTTGTTCGGCGAGTTTGGGTCCGATCAGTTTGGCCGCATCGAGCGCGGTGGCGTGCTCGGGCAGGTTGAGTTGTTTGCCATCGGGAAGGAAGACTTGCATGGGAACCTCTTTCGTGGGTGGGAGTTCGCAGTGTTTACGAACAAATGCCCTGAATTTACCTTTTTATGTGCGTGAACGTCCAGGAAAATCGCGCTCGCTTCGTTGGGCGAACATGAAGTGTCTTGACCCTACACCAGCACCTACGGGCTTTGGTCGCTTCGCCCCTACAGGACGATTTTCGTAGGGGCGAACCCTGTGTTCGCCCTCGCCAGGACAGCCAATGGTCCAAAACAAAACATCAGATGGGCACCTCGAGCGGGGAAGTCCATTCAAAAAACCCTCGGGCTTGAATCAGGTAATCCATCATCGAACCAGCAGTGTCAAATTGGGCCTCGAGCGTTTCGGCCCGGTAAAACTGTTCGGCCAAATCTGCGAGCATGGCATCGAACGCACGAATCTCGGCGAGCGTGTCTTTCAGGCGTGGCACGAAACGACCATGCTTCTCAAACGCAAACTCGAGCAAGCGGTCCACAACCTTGAACAAGATCAGGCGAGCCGTGGGCGGGTCTTTCTCGAGTTTGTCCAACGCATCCTCGAATCCGGTGGCAATCATGTAACGCGGCGAGATCAGATCGACAGGAATGTTGGGAGCACTTTGCAGCAAGACTCGAGCCTGATCGCGCAACGATTGCACCACCGGACCGGACTGCCAAATCACGATGCCTGTGCCAATCATGTGCGCCGTGATCAAACGCCTCGAGCGAACATCTTCGGCAAAATACTGTTCGATCATCGCGGGCGGATTGACGAAGATTTCGGCAGGCACGCCGTTGAAGAATTTTTGGATTCGCTTTCGCACATTCGCCGCGTGAATCACGTACAAATCCACATCACTCGAGGCATCAAAATTCTTGCGCGAAACCGAACCGCAGGCGATCAGACCAAGCACGGAATCGAACGACTCGAGCACGAACGCGACAGCCTGTTTCAAGGCGCTCAAATGCGGTTCGGGCAAGTCCGGCCAGAGGCAATCGCGCAACGACGGATTCATGGCTGGGCCTCGAGCGGACCAGAAAAGCAACACGGTTTGGACATGACGGCATCCCTTCCTCGAGATCAACTGTTCTGGTTTACGCGCCTGTGGATTGTTGCGTTGGGCGCGTGGCAAACGCGAAAGACAAGACCCCCGCAGGGGTTCGCGTACCAAAAG
>JAYURE010000611.1:0-11089 GCA_043756345.1 Deinococcales bacterium
GATCCGCCATCATGTTGATGTGCGGATCTTTTGCTCGAGCCTGAATCCTCGAGCCTGGCCTGATCTTTGAATCCCAGCCTGCATCCATTCTCAGCTTGAGCACGTACACTCGAGGTATGAAACTTCGTGCGTCTCAGGTTGCAGTTGTGGCTTTGGTGCTCGTCTCGAGTCTGGCATTGGCCTTGAAAGTCGGTGACACAGCGCCGTTACCGAACATGCTGGACTCTTACGGCAAGCCGGTCAAGCTCGAGTCGTTCAAGGGCAAATGGATGGTGTTGTTCTTTTATCCGAAGGCTGGCACGCCGGGTTGCACCGCGCAGAACATCGAGTACACGAAGTTGTACAAGGATTTCCTGGATGCGAACGCGGTTGTCTTTGGCGTCTCGAACGATTCGGCTGTCAATCAATGTAAGTTCATCGCCGAGCATGGTTTGAAGGTCACACAACTCCCAGATCAGAAAGAGGAGTTGGGCAAAGCCTTCGGCGTGGCGGGTTTCTTCAGTTTTTACAGCCGCGATACGTTCGTGATCAATCCCAAAGGTCAGGTCGCACTCGTCAAGCGCGATGTCAATGCCGTCGGTGATGCTCGAGAGGTTCTGACATTCATCAAGAATCAGAAGTAAGAGCTTGGCGAATAGCAAAGGGCGAATGGAAAACCAAGCTCGAGCTTTCACCTTTCACCTTGTTCCCTGCTTTTAAAAACCCGCTCGAGCCTTCGTAGGGTGGGCTCGGCCCACCGGTTTCGTGCCTTGGCGAAGGGAAAATCAGGCTGGAGCTTTTACTTTTCTCTTTCCTCTGATCTCCAAAACCCGCTCGAGTGCCGGTGCAACGCCGGTCAAGTCGGTCACATTTGCAAACTCGAGTGCGCCGGGTCCGAGTGCCACGAGCGGCACGGGTGCAAAAGTGTGCGTTTTCACGCCCATGTCTTCAAAGTTGCCGTGGTCTGAGGTGATCAGCAGGAGCGTGTCTGCGGGTCTTGTCTCTAGTGCGCCCTCAAGGAACGCCTCGAGCCGTCTGACGTGATCCTGGGCCATCTTGAGGGCTGTGGGTGCGAGTTTGTCCGGTTCGCTCGAGTCGGCAGCGGTTTGGGAACCTTCATGTCCGAGGTGATCGCTCCACCAACTGTCAAAAATGTTCAGGGTGGCGTTTGATCGCATGAATTCGCGGCCCCATTCGCGGACCTGTTCGAGCGTGGTGGCCTGCATGTCTTCTGGATTGCCGAGCGGCGGCGGGATTCGCGTCTCGCCATCTGTCGCCTCGAGTGTGGCCCCGGCGAGGTTGGCGGCGGTGGCAATCGCGTTTAACCGGATTTTACCGCGTGCGATGCCCTCGAGATACCTGGGCGGGTAATGGTTGAGGAGCCTGACTGTGCCGCCATGGGCTGCGAGCCGCACGGGAATTGAATCCTCGAGCAGCGGGCGAATGGTGGGGCCGGGCCATGGTCCGTGGTGATAGCCGAGGAGTTTTGCGGCGTTGATACCGGTTAAGAGGGTAGTTTGACCGGTTCCAGATTGCGGCAATCCGGGTATTCCAAGCGTCGCATCGATGGCAAATGCGACGAATTCTGGGGGCAGTTTGGCTGGATCTTCGTGTTTAGACTCGAGTTCAAACAGGCTTGTACCCCTGTTTTGGGACCGGTCAGTGGCTTTCGCGGGCTCGAGTAAGGCGATTCCAACGCCAAAATGACCCAGGATGGGGGCCTGCGGCATGGAAAATGGGTTCATTCCATGAGCCGCCCCTACGCCAACTCCATCAAGCATCAGCCACGCCACTCGCATTCCTTGAACAGGATAAAGCAACCATGAAACGCAAAAGTAAAAAGCCGTCAAGAAATCTGTCAGAGAAGGCCAGCTACACTCTCCGGGTGATGAAACGAGACGAAAACCACGTTGAGGCCACCCTGCGCGTTATCGGACGTAAAGGTACGTTGCAGATCTTCCAAGAACTCCGCTTTGGAGCCAAGCGCTTCACCGCCCTCGAGAAAGCGCTCGGCGTCAGCCCACGCACCCTCTCAGAGCGACTCAAAGAACTCGAAGAACAAGCGATTGTCGAACGTCGCGCCTACGCCGAAGTTCCACCACGGGTCGAGTACATCCTGACCGAGAAGGGCCACACCCTATCGCCATTGATCGAAGCCGTCCGTGAATGGGAACGCGCCTGGGGCATCGAAGAGTCTGCCGAAGCCGCACGCGAACTCGTCGGAGCTTGATCTATCGGGCGTAAATCCATCGAGCCTGATCCATCGGGCGTAAGACTCGAGCTTCAAACTCGAGCACAGCAGTACAAAATCCCCCGGAGTAAGCAAGACCATATTCAGCACCAGATCCTCAAACCATATTGAGTCCCCAAATTTGAGCACTGTGCAGGGCCGTCCAGAAATGGGCGGCCCATGCCTTTTAGCCAGTCTGTATCTCGTGACCCACGACAAAGATTGAGGATTCATCAAGCCCTTTGCACTTCTGAAATTTCACAAACACACTGTAAACTCGAGACGTGAAGCTCGAGCCCGTCCAACCCCAAGACCTGCAACGCTTGCTGACCTGGGTCGATTCACCAGAATTTTTGCTGCAATGGGCCGGACCGAGCCTGAACTGGCCATTAACCCGATCACAACTCGAGACCTTGCTGCTCGAGACCCAAGGACCAACGCCGACCCGTCAGGCGTTCAAAGCCGTCAGTGACGATGGCTTCATGACCGCTTACGCCGAAATCACCCAGATTGACCGCAAGAACCGTTCGGCCAGCATTTCCCGCGTGATCGTCGCACCAGAATCTCGAGCTTTGGGAATCGGATCGTGGTTGGTGGCAGAACTGCTCTGGGTGGCGTTCGAGCAGTTGTACCTGCATCGCGTGTCCTTAAACGTTCTGAGTTTCAACACCGCCGCGATTCGCGCTTACGAGCGCACCGGCTTCCGGCACGAGGGCACACTGCGTGACGCTTACGTGGTCGGTGGGCGATTCTGGAGCGTCAACATGATGAGCATCCTCGAACCGGAATGGCGCAAGCCGGACCAAAGCTGAACAGCAGTGGAAAGTTCAAAGTAGAAAGTGAAAAAACCGTTCAGGCCCGAGTCTTACCGTCGGTGCATCTCGAGCATCCCATCAAGTCTGGACCGAACCTCTGGCCATTCTGCGGCGAGAATGCTGTACCAGGCCGAATCTCGAATACCGCCGTCGCTGGCAGGCACGTGCGCCCGCAGCACACCATCGAATTTTGCCCCGAGGCGTTCAATCGCGTTTCTCGAGCGAACATTTCGCGCATCGGTTTTCAGGGTCACGCGCAAGACTCGCCAGGTTTCAAAGGCGTGCTCGAGCATCAGGTGTTTGGCTTCGGTGTTGATGCCGCTGCGTTGTGAGGTCGGCTCGAGCCAGGTCCATCCGATCTCAGCGGCATCTGGCGTGCCATCCTGTTTGGCGTGCGGGTTGCCTGCCGTCCACGGCCAGTACTCGAGGTTGCCGAATCGGGTGCTGCCCAAAACACGCCCGTCAGAGACACGCACGGTGGCGAACGGCATGGCCAGACCAGCCTCTCGGGATTGCACCGCAGTTTGAATGTACGCCTGACTTGACTCGAGCGAGTCGGGCACGCCAGTTAGGACGAACGTCTGACGGTCAACCAGGCCAGCCTCGAGCAGTTGCGGGGCGAGTTCAAGACGAAGGGGTTCTAAGCGAACGAGGCGACCCTCAAGCGTGAACGGGGAAATCGGTGCGGGCATGGGGTGATCTTAAGCGATGGGCCATGAGCGATCAGCCATGAACCATCAGTCAAAAGTTACACTTCCCACAAACAGCATCCGCACAAGGTCGAGTTTCCAAGTCCTTTCCTTCATGGTTCCGTCATACCAACGTTCATCTGACCGCATCACGCACCCCAGGCGTGTTGAAATAAAGATGATTTCAAACGTTCCACCTCGGCACACCAATCGACACACCCACATGCAGAATCCTTCCTCGCAATCCAATCCGGCCTTCCTCGAGAAAATTTTGAGGCAGGCGGCCCGTTTGGTGGCCACCGAACACGCTTATCTCTACAGCTTGGATCAGAACACGAACAGGTTGGTCGCCACGCTCGTGACTGGGATGTTCGAGCCAGACATCGGTTTCAGCGTCACGCTCGGGCAGGGATTGGGTGGCAAAGTCTGGGAGACGGGTGAGGCTTTGCTGATCGCGGATTATCACGCCTGGGATGGCAAAGCGGCGCATTACACGCGCTCAGGTGGACGGGCGAGTTTGCGTTCGGCGGTCGGTGTGCCCCTCAAGCAGCGCGGCCAAGTGATTGGCGTGCTGGGTTTGGCACAGACCGAAGCGAACGCCTTTGATCAAAAAACCATCGATTTGCTGACCGATTTCGCCGAGATCGCGTCGCTCGCGCTCGAGAACAGCCAATCGAGCGAATTCAAATTTGCCCAGCACCTCGAGAACGTGCCGTTGGCGGTGATCGAACTGGACCTGCAAGGCAAAATCACGCGCTGGAATGCGACTGCCGAAAGCATCTTTGGCTACTCGAGCGAGGAGGCCATCGGGACCGGTGTGGCCGACCTGATCACCAGCCCGGAGGCGCAAGGGCAAGTTCAAAAAATCCTCGATTTGATCGTGCGTGAACGCCGCACCGTGCAGAACGTCAATGTCAACCGCACGAAATCGGGACGTTTGATCAAATGCGAATGGATCGACAGTCCGATCTTTGATTTGAACGCTCAGGTGATCGGCACGTCCTGTTTGGCCCGTGACATTGGCACGTCACGGCGCAGCGAGGACCGGGTGCGGGCGCTCGAGATGGCGACCGACAGTGCCAGCGATGCGGTCACGATCATTGACCTCAAACCGGACGATCCGGGCATGGACCCGGAAGTGATTTACGTCAACGACGCACATCAGAAGTTGATGGGTTTCACGTCGGATCAATTGCTGCGCACCGTCCCTCGGATTCGCAGCGGACCACAAACCGATCTGATCATCGCTGAACAAGTCGTTCAAGCCTTTCATGACAACGCCCCGATCCGCACGGAATTGCTCGAGTACGGCAGCGACGGCACACCGATCTGGATTGAGTTCTCGGCCTTGTCGATTACCGATGCAACGGGACGCTGGTCGCATCGCGTTTCCTGGCGGCGCGACATTCGCGCTCGCAAACGCGCCGAAAGCCTGAACGATGCCCGCAATGGATTGCTCGAGATGCTCTTGCGGGGCGAAACGCTTGAGGGTGTGTTCGCGCATTTGGCGCAATTGCTCGAAGATCAATGGGGCGGGTTCTGTACCGTCTCGGTTTTCGAGGACGGCATGTTTCGTTTTCTGGGCACGCCCAGCCTGCCCGCACAAGTGCGTGATCACCTCAACGCGCTCGAGTTGGGTCGTTATTACGGCGATTGGTTGATCCCGGCGCTCGAGCACGGTTTGATCGTCACGGATGACATTCAGCATGACCCCGATTGGGTTTCGATCCGAGAAATGGCCGGTCAATTGGGTGTGCAGAGCATCTGGTGCGCCCCGATCCGTTCTGGCGAGGGAGCGCTCTTGGGCATGATCACCTGTGCCTTCCGTGATGCCCAAAGCCCCGGCAAGGAAGACCATGAACTGCTCGAGATGGCGCAACGCCTTGGTGCGGTCTGCATGGAGCACCGGCAGATGGCGGCCCAAATCGCCTTCCAAGCGCAACACGACACCTTGACGCAACTGCCAAACCGCGCATTACTGAACGAACGGCTCGAGCAGGCCATCACCCGAGCATCCCGGCGCGAGGAGTGCATTGCGCTTTTGTTCATCGACTTGGATGGTTTCAAGCAAGTCAATGACACACTTGGGCATGCGATTGGCGATGAACTGCTGCGCAGCATCACGGGGCGTTTGGGTCGTGGCATTCGCAGCGGTGACACGCTCGCCCGGATCGGTGGTGACGAATTCGCGTTGTTGCTGCCGGATTTGAAAACCACCAGCGATGCCGCCAGAATCGCCGAAGGCATGCTGAACTTGTTTCAAACGCCGTTCAAGCTCGAGGATCACGAGGTGTACGTCACGGCCAGCATCGGCATTGCGAACTTCCCGGACGATGGCACGGACGCGGCCACATTGTTGCAGCATTCGGACACCGCGATGTACCGGGCCAAACGTTCCGGCAAGAACACCTTCTCGAGTTTCGATCCGGTCATGACCACCAGCGCCTTGCGTCGCAGCGAGATCGAGCACGCCTTGCGTCAAGCTTTGCCACTCCAGGAATTCGAGTTGCATTACCAGGCGCAAGTGGACCTGAAAGGCCAAGCCTGCGGCGTTGAAGCCCTCTTGCGCTGGAACAGCCCGAGCCTCGGTTGGGTGTCCCCTGCCGAATTCATTCCGGTTGCCGAAAGCACCGGTTTGATCATCGCCATGGATGCCTGGGTGATGCGTCAAGCCTGCGAGCAAGCGATGCGTTGGCAAACGGCTGGTTTGCAACCATTCTGCATGGCTGTGAACATCAGTGCCTTACAATTCACCCGTCCAGATTTTGTACAAAGCATCCGTGATGTTCTGCAAGAAACCGGACTCGAGGCGCACTGGCTCGAACTCGAACTGACCGAAAGTGTTTTCATGCACGACATCGAGGTGGCAATCACCCGTATGCACCAGATTCGGGCGCTCGGTGTCAACCTTTCGATTGATGATTTCGGCACGGGATACTCGAGCCTTTCGTACCTGCAACGCCTGCCGGTCAATGCGATCAAAGTGGACCGGTCGTTCGTGCACGAGATCGCTCCGGGCAACGCGAACCATTCGCTGGTGCAGGCGATTGTCTTGTTGGGGCAGCAATTTCAGATGACGGTCGTGATTGAGGGCATCGAAACTGGGGCGCAACTCGAGACGCTGCGGGCCTTGGGTTGCGACCGTTTGCAAGGCTTTTATTTTTGCAAACCCTGCCCACCCGAAACGCTCGAGGCATGGATGCGGACGCTCGAGGTTGGCACGCCAGCACGTGCCTGAATTCGATTCAACTCCATTTCACAAACGTCACTCGGGCAGTGGAACACTGCCAGCACTAATTCCAAGGTTGATCGTCCACTGACCGTGACACTCGAGCATCGGGGTTTCATAGGCTCGAGTCTGCGTTTGATCGCTGAGGCTTGGGGTTGGTGCAGCGTGGCTGGTCGTGTTCGCATCAAAATTCATGTTCGCTCCTGTGGGTCTGGTCTAGCAAGAAGTTGGAATGATCGAAATCCATGACCTGAAAAAGCGAGAACATTGGTCAACATGACCGTGCAACATGACCGTGCAACATGACCGTGCAAAATGGCGGTGCAAAATGGCGGTGAAACCGGGCCGGTTTTATCCGATCCTGGTCACTTCAATGCTCTAAAGCATCCCCGATTGCAGAATATACGTTCCGATAGATCAAAGCCAGATGAATTCGGAATTCCCATCAAGAAACAGCACAACAGTTCAGGTGCGAAAAAACTTGTCAGACCCCACAGCAATCTTTGCTTTTTGATCTGAACGCCAAACAGTGGCACCTCGAGTTCTCAACCATTCAAGTCCAACCGTGAGTACGCCAGAAGGCGCATCAACCCACGAACGCAACCGGGTCAACTCGAGCCAGATTTTTATGCCAAGTGTTCGCCTTTAAATCCTGATCTTCACGCCTCGCGCAGCCGCACTGTTGGCTGACGAACGTTCTGTGCTCAAGCGTTTTTTCGAGACAGCGTTGAAACTGTGGCATTGAACATTTGGCGTTAAAGCTTTTGGATGGATGCCTTGGCGGTCGGCAGGGGGCTGCTCAGCCCGGCGCTCGGGCTGTACACATATTCGCTTCGCAAGGACGCGCACAACTGAAACTTTCGGCCACTCGAGCCGATCAAGACTCGAGTGGCCCTCAGATCACTGACTGATTCGGGCTCGAGATGGCACCAACAGCACGCCCTCAACCGGTTTTCCAGCGCTGTCCACGGCGGTCAGACGAACCTCGAGCGATTTGTTTGGCGCGACTTGTCTGGTGGCGAGTGCGAGCGCATACGCAACCTGTGCAATTTTCGGGCGTGGACCAATCATGGTCACCTCGGTCGGTTTGACATTGATTTTCAACGGTGGCGCGGCGCTACTCTCAAGCAGGGCGACACGCACCTCCACGGGTTCGCGTACCACTGCGTCGAGTGTGCCGGTGATCTGTTTGGGTTCGGTGCGGATCAATCGCGTGCCTTCGGGTTCGTTGACCGTTACAGGTTTGGTGAAGAAGCCATCGTCGAGTTCGCTGACATCGGCGGTCGCTTCGATCAGGTTCACCGATAAGGTCTCGAGCCGTGTGCGATCCGCCTCGAGCGTGACGCGCACGGTTTTGGGTTGTCCAGTCACAACGTGACTTTTGTCGATGCCATTCAAAACCAGCGGCACGTCATACGTGCGGGTGATCGTGGCGCGACGGTCGGCGGTTGCCGCAAACCAAAGCACAATCGCAGCGATCAACGCGCCCAATTTTTGCGGAAAGTTGTGCCACAAGCGCCAACGTTTCGGGGTGAACAAGGTCGTGCGTAAATTCTCGAGGATGTCATCGGCGAATTCGTTGGGTTTGGTTTTGTTGGATTTGAGGTTGCGTTCAGTCCGCACCGATCCTCACCTCGTTTTGCTTGATCTCACGGTCAGGTTCAATGCTCGAGGTGGTGGTTTTTGCGGGCACGCTTTCGGGAGCCATTTCTTTGCTGGCATTTTTGCTCGGACGCGCCAGCAGCACACTCCAGTCGATGCTGCGCAGACCACTGTGATCGTCCAGAATCGCCCGCAAGCGGTCACGCAACTCGAGTACGGTCAGGTCATTGGAGAGGCGTCCGTTCTCGGCCACACGGATCGTGCCGCGTTCCTCGGAGACAACCACGATCAGCGCGTCGGAAACCTCACTCAGCCCGAGTGCCGCCCGATGGCGCGTGCCGTAGCGGTAGACAGCATCGGCGGGTGTGTGCAGTGGGAAAACACAACCTGCGGCGACCAACCTGCCGTGATGCACGATCACGCCACCGTCATGCAAAGGCGTGTTGCGGGCAAAGATCGTTTCGAGCATTGATGCAGTCACTTCAGAATCGAGTTTGACACCGGTTCCGGCGTGCTCACCCAATGGCGTGTTGCGCTCAAGCGCGATCAAGGCACCGGTTTTGGTGGCGGCAAGGCGTTCAACGGCTCGAGAAATTTCGCCCAGCACCAACGCGGCGGGTTCGGGTTCACGCACTCGAGGACGGCCCAAACGCTCGAGCACGGCCCGCAATTCGGGTTGAAAGACCACAACAATCGTGAACAAACCAACCGTTGCCAATTGCGACAGAATAAATCCGACAGCGCGAAGCTCGGCCCAATTCGCCAAACCCCACAAAGCGGCAAAAACCAGCAGACCACGCACGAGGTTCAAGGCTCGAGTGTTGGCGACAAGCTTGTAGCCTTGGTAAAGAAGCAAGGCCACCAGAAGAATGTCGAGCGCGTCGAGAATGCGAAAATTCACGTTCGTTGCCCGATCCTATTGAAAGGGGGACTCCGGGATGGCGTCCCTTGAAAGGTCGGATCGATGCCTCCTTGCAAGTATCTTAGCCTCAATTTGCTTTTGATGACGTGAAATTCGCAGCAGTTCGCATTGATGAAGCGTTTGCTCAGGCACGAGGTTCGGGCAGCCAGGCGCAAGCTCGAGCAGGCCGAAACGTGTGATCTGGGGTTGAACCAAGCTGCTCTGTTCGGTACGCTAGGCTTCCCGGATGAAACAACTTCCTGGTTTGATCTTAGAAAACTGCGCCATAATGCATGTTGTTTTGAAAATAAAGTTGTTTCATCTCAAGTCTATTCGTTTCAACCTTCGAGCAGATATGGCTCGAGGATCAGGAGGTTCCTATCGTTACCGACGTTCAAAATACTGAAGCCCGAAACGCACCAGCCGAAAACACGCCAGAAATCCTCGAGCGCCTGAAAGTGATTTACAACGCACTCGACGACAAGAAAGCCACCGACATCTCGATCCTGAACTTGACGGGCGTTTCAACCAGCCTCGATTACTTCGTGATTGCCAGTGCCAACTCGCAACCGCAATTGCAGGCCCTCGAGCGCAGCGTCCTGAACGAAATGCGTGACGTTGGCGTGCGTCCCGCCGCCGTTGAAGGGCCAAGCCCACGTTGGGTGCTGGTCAATTTTGGTGACATCATCGTGCATTTGATGACACCTGAAACCCGAGATTTTTATGACCTTGAGGGTTTGTGGGCCGATGCCAGCCCAGTCGAGTTGTAAATCAAAAGCCAAATCAAAAGCAGAGAAAAGAGGAAAGATTAAAGAAGAAAGTAAGGGCTCGAGCCTTCGACCTTACTTTTCTCTTTCTTGTTCACAAGACAGCACCTTCTTGACCCTACAGCAGCACCTTCGGGCTTTGGTCGCTTCTTGACCCTACAGCAGCAGCTTCGGGCTTTGGTCGCTTCTTGACCCTAACCATGCACCTTCTTGGCCCCACACCAGCACCTGACAGGCTTGGGCCGCTAACGGGCTGTTCGCGCTTCCTCTGCTTTTACTTTCCTCTGGGTTCTAGTTCAGGGTGCGTTCGCCATAAAATGGGCATGATTTTCCAACCCGGTTCGAGCCGGGGCAACGCACGCTTTTGGACTGCAATGCCCGAACTTGCGCCTCGTTGAGCACATCGCCACAGGTGTAACAGTTGCGTACTTTCGGCTGCTCTGCGACCGCCTGTTCTCGGGTCGGGGCGGGGCGACGTTCCTGACTTCGGCTGGCGTGAACATCGACAACTTTCTCTCGAGGTTGCGCTCGAGGGTCGTTGCGAAATCCGCCCTGAGGAGTGTTTCGGGAGGCCGTGCCCTGCATAAACATTTGTCGCAAGCGCCTGAATTGCCCGATCAACTCGCGCCAACGCAGGAAGGTTCGACGGGCCGGGGCGTAATAGCCACGCATCCAGAAGCCCAACCCAATCAGGATTGCCAGCGTCAGGATGATCTCGGTCGGATTCACAGTCTCAGTTTAGAGCAAAAGACACGGATTGTGGCGGCAGACATCACACTGGGTGCAGCCGCAGAATGGGATACGTCTCGACGCAACCCATAAAAAAGTGCGTTTACGACTGGAATCGACTCAATTCCTCTGGTTTCACACTCGAAAT
>JAYURE010000612.1:0-3854 GCA_043756345.1 Deinococcales bacterium
CTCGGCTTGATTGCCGTTGGTCTTGGCACAGGTCTGGTCGGGTTCTCCACCAGCATCTGGCCGGTCCTGATCGCGGCTGCCTGGGTTGGTCTGGCGTTGCTACCGAACCAATCGGCGTTGTCCACAATTTTTCAGAACTCGAGCACCCGTGAAATTCGAGGCCGGGTCGGTGCAGCCATTGGTACGGTTTCGCAATCGGCGGCGGTGATCTCTATTGTGATCGCTGGTGTGCTGGCCGACCTGATCGGTTTGCGCACGATGTTCATGGCGGTTGGTGTGATGGTTGTGTTGGCCGGTGTGGTCGCTTGGTGGTTGTTTCGCTCGGGCGATGCACAACCGGTCACGAATCTGGCCTGATCACAACTCGAGTTCGTTTTTCAACCAGCTTGCCAGTGCGCGAACGGATACCTGATCAAACGAGGGTGTCACGCCTGCCGCTGCGTACAACTCGCGCCAATTTCGCGTGTGTCCAAGCTCGAGTGCGGCTTTGTAAGCGTTCAAAGTTTGCGCCGGTTGTGCTCGAGCGTTCTGGCCGATCTGTGCCGCGCCGAGTCCGGCCAGAATGTATTCGGACATGTAAAACGGGGATTGGAAGACGTGTCCGATTGGCAACCAACCTCGGGCCTGCTGCTCCTCGAGATCGGTCCAGTCGAATCCTGGGGCGAATCGCGTCCAGAGTTCGGTCCATTTCGTGTTCATGTCGGATGTGCTCGTGTTGGTGCTCGTGTTGGTGCTCGTGTTGGCTGCTGTGTACAGCCAATGTTGGAACGCATCGGCGGCGGCCAGGCGTGGCAAATCCATGATCAATCCCTCGAGTTGATCGTGCCAAGCGCGGGCGGCATCCTGGCTCGAGTACACGCCTGCACCCTCGAGCGTGCCGAGGCTCAGCCATTCCAAGCCAATCGCGGCCAGTTCACAAAATTCGACCGGACCTTCAAGGTTCCAAGTCAGGCGTTGCCTTTGACCCGAGGCGAGCGCATGAAAGGCGTGGCCGCATTCGTGCATCAGCATCATCAGGTCTTTGTGCGTGCCGGTCGAATTCGTGTGAATGAACGGCAATCCAGTGCGCGGCATGAAGACGCAGTAATCGCCCGGAGCTTTTTCGACGCGTGCCTCAAGGTCGAGTTGATTCGGGCGCAAGCTCGAGAACCAAGTGGCGAGTTGCGGATCGAGTTGCTCGAAGATGCGGGCGGCCAAACCCTCGAGTCCTTGGGTGCCGATTTTGGGTTGCAATGCCGCTTTCCCGTGCGCGTCCACGAGTCGGTCCCAGGGTCGAAGTTGCTCCAGACCGAGTTGTTCACGGCGACGTTCAAGTAGTGCTAGCGAGAGCGGCACAATCTCTTGTTCGATCACGGCATGTAAGTTCAGGTGGTCTTCTGGTTGCTGATCGAAACGCTCGAGTTCTTGCCAACGGAAGGCGCGGTAATTGTTGAAACCTGCGGCCTGTGCCAGCGCGTTTCGTGCCTTCAGCAAATCTTGAAACAGTTCGCCTAAAGCTTCGGCATTGGCGGCCCAGAGCGCAGCGTTGGCCTTCCAAGCGGCCTCGCGCAGAGTGCGATCCGGGTTGGTGAGTTGCGCCTGCAATTCTGGCAATCCCAACTCCTGACCGTTCAAAACGGTGCTCATGCCCGCAACGATCTCGTCGTACTCGCCAGCACGAACCTCGAGATCGGCTTGGGCTTCCAGGATGTTTGAATCACTGATTCTCAAACCGTTGCGAAACCGATGCAGCATCTGACGCTGCTCGGCGGCAGGCTCGAAATCCTTGAGGGCCAAAAGTTTGTTTTTCAACACGGCATTGGCCGCCTCAAATTCGGGTTGAAGCTGCTCGAGAAACTGCTCGAAACGAGATTGCGCAATTTCGTCGCTGACATCTCGCGTGGCGGCCCGGTACATTTGCGCACCGAGTTCATCGATGGTTTTGACCAGTTCGCTCCAACGTTCAAGCCAGACGGGACCGTTGGTGACAGTCAGTGATTCCTCGAGCAGTTGCGTGATCACCGGTCGAAGGTCACGCTCGAGGATTTCGTCCAATGGACTGAGGTCAGTCATGATGCTCCGAAAATTTACGCTGAATCAACTCGGCAAGTTCTTGCGCAGGAACCGCAACCAGTTTCCGCCAAGCACGCCTTCGCGTTCAGCCTCCGGCACGACCGCACCGATCATCCGTAGGTCCGCAATCGTCTCGAGTCCTTCTGGTGTTTCATTCCGCCCCAGTCCACCGTCGATGTCGCTGCCAATGCCGACGTGATTCCAGCCGATCAGGTTCGCCACGTGCGTCATGTGCCCGAGCACTTGATTCTCGAGCGTGACGGGCGCACTTGGGTCTTCTCGGGTCCATTTTGGTTCGAGGAACGCATTGAACAGCACCGTGCCGATCATGCCATCCGTAGCGCCGATGGCTTGGATCATCTCATCGGTGATGTGCCGGTTGCTGGTTGGGGTCAGCGCAAACGTGTTCGAGTGTGAGGCCATCAAGCGTGTCACACCCACCTCGAGCGTGTCAGCAAACGCCTCCCAGGATTGGTGCGAGGCATCAACGATCATGCCCTGCGACTCGAGCGCAGCGATCAACTCGCGGCCCTCTGGTGTCAGGCCGGTTGGAGTTCCAGTGCCGCCCGCGTACCGGGTTGCGCCCCAGCTTGTGCCGACGATCCGCACACCTCGAGCCCACCATTTTGGAACGTCGCCGGGTCGCACAATCGGGTCTGAGCCCTCCATCAGCACGACCATTCCGGTGATGCCATCCCGCACCCACAATTCGAGGTGATGCTCGAGATCGGCTTTGGATTTGATCAATCGAATCTGACCTCGAGCGTGCCAACCTTCGTAGACCTCAAGTTGAGCCAAGCCTTGCGCCTCGGCGTCTTCTGGAGTTTTGTAACCGCCTTCGTTCGGTGTTTCTGGATGAGTCCAACTGATGTACGGCGCGGCGTACAAGGTGCCGAACCCGACGGCAACACCGCCTTTGCGCATTTCGCTGAGGGTGGCCATGCACAAGTCCACCTCGGGCATCCCAGCCTCGAGTGCGCGAATCTCCTGCGGACTCTTGTGCTCGAGATCGCGGTTCCCAAAGACCACATTGAACGCCAGGTCGAGATGACCATCAACAATTGGCACACGTTTTATCATGGCTCGAGTCTAACCGGCGTGCATCAATCTTCGTCCTGCATCTCGAGGGCTTTTCCTTGCACGTAGGCGCGGTAGCAGGCTTGGCGGTAATGGGCGACCCGACTACCGTTCAAATTCAGGGCAATCAAGCCGTAACCACCAACAATCCCGCCGAGCAAAGCGAGCCAACCGTTGCGTGAAATCAAGCCGATCAGCAGCAACAGGCCACCACCGATGATTGCCCAACCTGGGAACGGCAGTTGACGCGGCGAAACCGTACCGGATAACGCCTCGAGTTCTTCGAGCGGCATGGCATCCATGGCCTCTCGAGCCTCCTGAAAGTTCTTCCAGTCCACTGTTTGACCTGCTGTTTGACCTGCTGTTTGGCCTGCCGTTTCGCTTGCGTTCATGCGGGATTTTAACTCGAGGTGGGTTGAAACTTTTGCGGGACATTTGGGATGCCGCCGCAGATATAGGACCAGGCTCGAGAAGTGGAAAGGAAAACGCTTGAGCCTCATGCACCCTCCACCCTGCACTTTCCACTTTCCACTTTCCACTTTCCACTTTCCACTTTCCACTTTCCACTTTCCACTGTTTTTCCTTGGAAACCGGTTTGACCTATTTACGGGCCGCACCCTTGTCTCGAGGGGTGCAGCCGCAGAATGGGACACGTCTCGACGCAACCCATAAAAAAGTGCGTTTACGACTGGAATCGACTCAATTCCTCTGGTTTCACACTCGAA